>JBHLSA010000005.1:0-28189 GCA_048882025.1 Candidatus Thorarchaeota archaeon
TATTTGCAGTAATTGGTTTTACTGAACTTCTTCGTAGGTGGCGTAATTTTTCAGCCGCAATTACCCGAAAGGTCATCCACCTATTTGGGGGATTTGCCATTTTTACGGTGCCATTTTATTCTCAAGCTTGGTTAGCACTGTTTGTCTCTTTTCCTGTACTTATCCTGATTTTTCTTTCATCACCAAAAAGTCCAGTAAAAAGCCTGAGAGCAATGTTTGAAGTTATGGCTCGCGAAGAAGACTATTTATCAGGTCATATCTGGGGTCCAATGCTATATGCCATCTCAATCAACATTTTGGTGGCGATTTTTACATTAATTCCCACCTTAGTACCACTCTTCATTATTCCTGCCCTCGGGTTGACAGCAATGTATTTGGGTGATGGCATCGCACCAATCATTGGAGCTAAAATAGGAAAGCATCGCTACACGATTGGGAAATCAACTCGAAGTCTTGAAGGCTCATTGTCCGTTTTTATCGCATCGTTCTGTGGTGCTTGGTTATCTTGGCTCTTCTTAGATTTCTTTGCTTCAGGAGGAACGCCCATTTTCAACGTAATTCAAATTGGAATGTTGGGTATAATTTGCGCAAGTTCTGCAACTATCATAGAGGGAATAAGTCCTGCGGGTGTCGATAATATCACAGTCCCGTTACTCACCGCTCTAATCGTCTTTCTTTCAGCATTAGTCGTTCATCCAACAATACTTGTGATGATTCTTATTCCTTGAAGTTAATTAAACAGAAAGGGCAATGTTTGCTAGGGTTTTAGTGAAGCGTCTTGCTCGCTCTATGGAAGCTTTGAATGGCGCCCTAAGGTCATAGCGCTTTTGTAGATTTGCAATGCGTGCATCCATCTTTGTAAGCCATTTGTTTGGTTGATCAATCTCTGACCATCTGTACAAACCAAGCTTATCAGCTACACACACAATCTTCTCTTCCCAAGAGCTAGGTACAAATGTCCGTTTAGGAAGCCCCACTTGATAAGCTTGCTTAGCCGTAAAGCCACCAAGAACGTGCCGTTCAACGATTTTCACTAATGCTAATGGATACCCGTTCTGTTTCAATAACTGTCCTCCAACATATCCATGAGTAACATCGTGACAGGACGCCCGACCAATATCGTGTAACAAAGCACCAAGGTGAATCAAATTTAAGTCAACTGCAAATTTTTGAGAGACCAGCTTAGCAATCTCGAGGGCTTTTGCTTCTGTAGCTTGACAATGCTTCAAAATTGTAGCATCAGCTATGTAATTCTTTAACAGATTTTGGGAATCTTTTAGTGAAGGCAGAACAAGTGACATTGGTTGTGTTTATAGCGTGTTACCATGTTTTAATTTTAGACTCTGACCAATTTATCAACAGCAAAAAAGAACGAGGAAGATGACGGTGAAATCTATCACTGAACTATGGGTTTTGGATGAGGTAATTCAAAATATCGTAGAAAGGATAAAGGTCCTTGATGAAAAAAGAGACCGCTTTGCTTCGATTCTTCGAACGGAACGGCTGAATCTCGATATGAAAACAGGATTACCTTTAGCCCAAAAACATCTTGTTGATGACCAGTTAGCGCAAAAAGTGATCCCAACTGATCTAAGCGGACTTCGTGTTTGCGGGATTGACGGGGGATTGCTTAAAAAGACCTTACGAGGGATTGAATTAGTTATTACTCGTGCTGTTGCTACAATCTTTGAATACACACCCTCTAAACGGGTTACCGCGATCTATTTTCCGGAAACAGCGACGCCACCAACTATAAAAGCAGAACTTAACCCAATTTCTTGGCGAGAAGCTGAAGTGAATGCTTCTCTTGAACGCCTGAAATCTGAGTTAGAATTAGCTATTCGGGTACAAGACCACCATTCTGCAGAATTATTGTTGTTGGATGGATCTCTCAGACCACATATTAGTGATCATCCATCGAATCAATCAGTTTATTCCTCAAAATATAATGAGATTGCGACTCTTTTTGAGAAGCTATATACAAAGACCGAAGAAACAGGCACACTATTAGCCGGTGTAATTAAAGACAGTCGAAGCCAACGATTCATTAATGTAATGAGTGAGATTCTTCCACACCTTATTGGTCATGAACCTAAGCTGAAAGCCCTTCTCGAAATGGATTACCGATCTGTATTGCAAAAAAGTTATGATTCGGATTTCTTCTTTCGTGTCTTGGATGTGGGAGAACGATCCGCAATCCTTCGAATGGATATGCACAATCAGGAAGAATCTAATGTTGAAAACCAGTCTAACAACAATTTCGTTTGTTTTTATTTACAAACTGCAAAATACGACTATCCCCTCCGAATCGAGGTTTTTACAGGAGCATATGACCCAAAACGAATTGTTGAAAAAGTCAGTGCCATGTTATTACCAATGTCTTCAGATAATGAAGGTTTTGCGCTTCCCGCAGTCCTCATTGATGCAGATTCACAAGCACGATTGATAGAACGAGACCTAGAGTTCCTCTTTACACAATTAGCAACTCGGATTGGATACCCACCAAGTCTATTGAAACTGCGTCGGGAAAGGATGCCCTTTCATTAATTTACAATAAAGGATGAATCTTGATATGAAACCTGACCCCCTTGGAACAGTAGTGTGCACCGATGATGGCCCTTCTACAGAAAAGATTGCTTTTGTCATCGGAAAACGAAATAACACCTCACCGGAACATCAGGTTCCAGTTCATGTGGGACAATATGTGTCAATTGAAACGGAGGAAGGGCTTGTAATTGCGCATGTAGAACAGATTTACAAAACTAATCGGTATTTTTCTCAGGTAGATGCAGTACACGAATTCACTCGGTCGGGCAAGGCATTTGGCGCTATTTTTCCTATCGACCGATGGGAGTATGTATTGGCTGAGGCAAAACCGCTTGGTATCTTTGATGCGAAAAATGTCAAACGGGTTACCTACCCTCCATCACCAGGAGCCATCGTTTCAGTTCCTGAATCAAAAATTCTTGCAGCATTCCTTGGATTCACGAAAGATGGCATCCATCTTGGCCAACTACTATTTCATGATATACCAGCCCGGTTTGATCTGACTAAAATCTACCAAAAGCATGTTGCCTTGCTTGCTATGAGTGGAGCAGGAAAGAGCTATGCTGCAGCAGTGATGTTAGAAGAGTTACTTTCACGGAACCCAGATCAGGGACGCCCAGCCATACTCGTAATCGACGTGCATGGCGAGTATATTAGCCTAGCTGAAGCCCGGAATGAAACAACAAGAAGTTTTGAAGAGTTAATTACTGTTATTCAAAGTCCACTAGTGGAAATTGCTACCCCACGAATGAGTGCCAAAGCCTTTGCTACCTATTCTCCCGATATGGGTGCTATTCAGGTTCGTGAACTTACACGAGTAATACGAACGATGCAGACTGTGCGAAAAGGACAGCCTTATGATTTAGGTGACTTGGTAACAGCCCTTGAACAAGATCCATCAGTTAATGTGCGAACTCGTGAAGCCCTCTTGGGCTGGTTAAACAACCTGCAGAGCCTTCAACTGTTTGGGAAAACTCCCACACCGGAATGGGAAAAACTAATGACCCCAGGTCGTGCTGTGATTCTTGATTTGAGCGAAACGGTGAGTTTACAGAAGAAACAAATCATTGTTGATGCTGTTATTCGTAATCTCTTTGATTTAAGACGAGACGGAAAGATACCCCCGACTATTGTATTTCTTGAAGAGGCGCATCAATTCTGTCCTGAAGCTCGTCGAGCTTTGGCATTTTCAAAGGGTATTCTGGAAACTGTTGCACGAGAAGGACGTAAGTACAATCTATCGCTTTGTATCATTTCCCAACGTCCAGTGCGACTTTCAACGACTGTATTATCACAGTGTGGTTCCAATATTTTTCTGCGTATAACGAATCCGTATGACCTAGATCACATTCGTGCAACTTCCGAAAAAATCACTAGATCCACATTGACATCCATTTCTAGTCTAAGTGTGGGAGAAGCGTTGGTTGTGGGTCAGGCAACCCGATTTCCAGTATTTATTCATGTGCGACAACGTTTGACTAAAGAGGCAACGTTTGGCGAAGATTTTGAAACAGTTGCCAAGAAGTTTGAGGACAAAAAGAAAGCTGGTCGACAACGAAAATAAATATGGTGGGCACGGCGGGATTCAAACCCGCGACCTCCGGCTTACCTAGGCTTCGCAATCGAATGTTCGGAGCGACACCATATAAGGCATACACACTCCACGCAAAAGCGTGGTCGTTCGGCGCTCCATCAGGCTAAGCCACGTGCCCTTGTTAAATTTGTGATGTTGTACTCTAGCTTAAATGTGTTGGCACTTCTATCCTTCGTGTACTCGGAAACCGAATTGTATTTGATTACCCGTAAAGGTAATCTTGCCAGACGTTATTTCTTTTACATTAGGTAATTTTTCACTGACCTCCAGCTTAATAGCCCCAACCTTTGAAGTTATACCATCCATAGTCATTTCAATGGCTTGATGTAATTCCGATGACTGCGTTGCAATATATAGCTCGATTTGTTGGGTAACATGTAATCCCGCTTTCTTACGAGTAGCCTGAATTTGCCGAATGAGGTCACGTGCAAGGCGCTCCGCTTGAAGTTCAGGTGTTTCGGTAATATCAAGGTATACGGTTGCGTAAGGCAGTTCTTTTCCTTTCAATTTAGCATCCTTAGCTTTTTTGAGAATTTCTACACTTTTAACGTTGGTTTGACTCGCAACCACATCGCTGAAATGTTCTAAATTAAACTCTTTCTTAGTTGGTACAATGACAAGTCGGAGACAGGGCCACCGAAGCTTCAATCCTTCTTCTTGTCTGATGAATTGTGCTATTTCAACAATATCAGAAACCCAATCCATCTCTTGGCTAAGTGCACTATCGATAAGGGTTTCATCACACTCTGGCCACGGAAGCATATGTACACTCATTGGGGCATCAGATTCTGCTGGACGAACTAATGCTTGATACATTTTTTCCGCTTGGAATGGTAGAACGGGTGCAAGAACAGCTAATAGTGTTCGGAGTACATAATAGAGTGTAGCAAAGGCCGAGATTTTGGTCTCATCCTGTGAACTAACCCAGGTTCGTGGGCGAATGAGTTTGATATACCAGCGGCTGAGATCTTGAATTACGAAATCTTCCATTAGCCGTGGGACATAAGGGAGTTCGTAATTTTCTAATCGCTCAGTAGTGTGTTTTATTAGCAGATGAAGTTGTGAAAGAATCCATCGATCTTCGTTTTGTAAATTGGCAGTTTTCAATTGATAACTTGCGGGTTCAAACCCAGCTGCTTTCATGAAGGTTGTTGCAAAGACATAAACATTCCAAAGAATGGATAGAGAGCGTCGAGTATCCTCAACATCCTTCCATAGAAAATGCATGTCTTCGCCAGGTCCAGTACTTTTGATACTATAGAGCCGAAGTGTTTCAGCTCCATATTTTTCGACAACTTCTTCAGGAAGCACACCAGTGCCTTTTGATTTGGACATGGGCCTACCATGCTCATCGGCAGTGAAGCCATGCATAAACACGTTTCTATAAGGTTCTCTATCAGCAACAAGCATTGTAGAATTGAAGAGAGTGTTAAACCAGTTACTTATTTGATCTTTACCTTCGATTACAAAGTCAGCAGTTTGCCAATTATCGAAATCTTTACTTCCAAAGGTTGCCCAGCGTGAAGCCCAAGGAGCTACACCACTATCCAACCATACATCTAAGACATCTCGAACTCGAGTCATTGTTCCTTTACACTTTGAACAAGGCCAAGTGATTTCATCTATCCAAGGTCGATGAAAGTTCTCGATGGGTTTCTTTGTTTTTGCTTCAAGTTCTTCTGAACTCCCAATCACTTCGAAATGATCACATTTATTGCAGATCCAGATTGGTAGAGGGGCTCCCCAGTAACGTTGCCTTGAGATACACCAATCACGAAGATTTTTCACCCAGTTACGAAACCACGTATGCCCAGCCCAATCAGGAACCCACCGAATTGTTTTGTTCTTAGCGATTATATCATCTCGAAGTTTACTAACACGGAGAAACCATTGGTCGGTTGCGAGAAATACTAATGGACTCCCACAACGCCAACAATGGGCATATTCGTGTTCAATTGTGTCTTGATGAACCAAGAGTCCCTTACGGCGTAAATCGGTAAGTACAACCTCACTGGCTTCTTGAACCTTCATACCAGCGTATTTGCCCCCTTCTTTAGAAAACGTACCTGAAAATGTCACGGGACAAAAGATGGGAATTCCCTCCTGTTCGCCGACTTCGAAGTCTTGTGGACCATGACCTGGAGCCATATGAACTAGTCCTGTGCCTTGCTCTAAAGTCACGTATTCCTCGCTTAAAACCACAGAATGAACTTTCTCTGAGTCTCTATGAAATTCTTTTTGCTTGGGAACTTCATCTAAAAGTGGATGCTCATACCGAAGGCCCTTTAGCTTTGAACCTTTAAATTCCTCAACCAATTCGTATGATTTGTTTAATAGCGCTTGTAGGATGATGTTTGCCAGTCCTTTAGCCAGAATCCATACTTCATCATCAACACGAACACGAACATATTCAAATTCAGGATTTACCATAACCGCCATGTTGGCGGGTAATGTCCATGGTGTTGTGGTCCAAATCACAATAAATTCCTTTGATCGCCCTAACACAGGAAACTTGACCCAAATCGAGTAATCTTCTATGGTCCGAAACTCGTGTTCACGTTTTGCTAGGGCAGTTTCACAGCGGATACAGCAATCAATGGATCGAAGGCCCCGGTACAGAAAGCCACGTTCGTGCGCCCGTTTCATGAGGTACCAAGTACCCTCTATGTATTGGTTATCAAGCGTCCGATAGGGCCGTTCCCAATCCATCCAAACGCCTAACCGTTTAAACTGTTTTGTCATACGGTCTAGATTTGATAGGGCAAACTCTTGACACCGTTCAATGAATTTATCTACCCCAATCTTGGTTTCAATTTCTTGCTTTGATTTTATACCCATTTCCTTTTCGACGGTTACTTCAATAGGTAAGCCGTGCATATCAAATCCTGGTGTATCAATAACGCGATTTCCTCGCATTCGGTAGAATCGCAATACCATATCCTTCATGATTTTGTTCCAAGCTGTTCCTAGGTGAATTGCTCCAGTCGTATAGGGGGGACCATCCAAATATTGGAAGACTGGATCATCACGCCGTTGTTCGGTGATTACCTCGTATACCCGGTTCTCTTTCCAAAATTTTAGCACCTCCTCTTCAAGGGAGGGCAAATCAAATTGCTTCGAAAGCTCTGAAACAGGCATCGCTAACACGTACTCCTTACTAGACTAGCTTGCCCCTTTCACACTTCAACGGCATAAAAAGTCTTGGGCAATAATAGTCAACCACTATCAATTGAACTCAGAGGCGTGTAGGTCGCATCTTATCATTAGGAGTAATACATCTAGGAAGCTGATTTCGTTCTAGATTCAATGTTGCGTCCATAATGAAACACAGCAGAAGGTTGATGGTAACTAATGTCATCAACGTTATTCTGAGTAAGACTCCGCAAACAAGGAAAACTTTCCCATCGCCTACGATTTTTCTATGTTGTCTTACAGCAAAGACGCTTGAATTTTGAAAAATGGTCGAGCCATAACCCTCTATGGAAAAACGCCTTGTAATTTCGCTGAGTAATTTCATTATGGATAAGTCACCTAGAAAATATTCAACAAAATTCATTTTGCACTCAAATTGAACGAAAGCTCTATATGGCTACATACGTAAGTCAGACAAACGGAGCCTCACAAGGAGCAAGCTTACATGAGCACTCAGCAACGCCAATATGTCCTCAAAGTGTGTGTAGTCGGCGAAGGCGCCGTTGGTAAAACTAGTCTTATCATTCGTTACACTGAAGGCCACTTCCGTGAATCCTACATCATGACGGTGGGAACGTCCTTTGCCGTGAAAGAAATGAATTTTGGGGATACATTGGTGCGGTTACAATTATGGGATCTTGCAGGTCAACCGCATTTCAGTTCCGTACGCCCTGTCTTTTATCGAGGTGCAGCGGGTTTAATTTTAGTTTATGATGTTACCCGTCGCCAAACTTTTGATAGTATTCCTACATGGTACACAGAAGTCTCGACAGTAACTGGAACAGTCCCATCAGTGTTATTGGCTAATAAGGTAGATTTAGTTGACCAACGTCAAGTATCAAGCGAAGAAGGAATGGCTTATGCCCGCCAATTGGGTTGGGGATATTTTGAGACAAGTGCTAAAGAAGGACAAGGTGTTACTGATGCATTTAGACAAATAGCATGGTCTTGCATCAGCTGATCTCATGATTTAGATTTCGATAGAAAGTCAGTGATTTTTCGCGAACTTGATTGTTGAAGGTAAGAGGCACATTGGGCGGGTGTGATTTTTCGATATTCCAAACCGAGTTGTATCAGTAGTGAGTGGGTTCCTTTTGTAAGGCTTGGAGCTACAAGGATTCCACGAATCGGCTTGGAATCATCTGAATGAAAGCTTTTGAGGTAATTATGAAGTTGATGAACCGCCTCGCTATCTGCCCGCCGCCGTTTGACCTCAATGATAACCAACCGCCCCTGAATATCACGGGCGAATATATCAATGAATCCCGGCGTGACATGTCGTTCTCGTCGAATAGTACGAAGCCCGGCTTCAATGAGTTCAGGGTTGGCACTGAGCACTTGCTGCATTTCATCCTCAGTTAAATGCATGCTGAACTCGCCTGCATCATCAATAAGACTTGCACTAATCATCGTAATTGAAGAGAATTCTATTCGGACCATTTCCCTTGGTTTTGCACGATTAGCAAAAAGAGTTAGCTTGTGCTTTTGGTGCGTAACTTTGAGTGTAGCACCAGGGGGCTGCCAATTAATTGGTTCAACACCATTTTCCTTATGAACTAGAATTGCACCGTCACGTTTTAAGATAATTAAGCGTTCACCTTTCGTTAAAACTGATCGAGCGCGTCCTTCGTATTCTACATGACATCTCCCGATAATTTGGATGAGTCGCTTTTGGAGGATGGCGTTTTCGAGTAAGTAATAAGTCTGGTCCAAAGTAGGAGATTGAAGTAACCAAGATTTTTCAGTTGAAGACAATTCATGGGTTGGCAAAGTCTATTCCTTTCGAAATCATTCCATAATTCTAAATAAGTATTCACTCCCAGGTATGAAATTGTGCGAAAAGTTCATTTGTACGACGAATCAGCGGAAGTTTACCATCAACGATATCTTCAGATTCAGAGGACTAAATATCACGCAGCTACCCCATTTCTGCAAAATGGTCCTCTATTGGATGTAGGAATTGGAACCGGTATCGGTCTGCCTTCAATAGCCAAATTTACTCCAACTATTGGCGTTGATGGCGCAATCGAAATGCTGAGAATTGCGTTTCAACAAGTTCAGTGTAACTTACAATGGCAGACATCTATTTCTTTTATATGCGCGTCCGCAGAAGCTTTGCCATTCCGAAACCATGTGTTTTCAACAGTAGTCAGTATTACCGTTATTCAAAATCTGAATAATGTCAAAGCAGGAGCAGATGAGTTACAGCGTGTTGGTCAAACTGGTGGTATATTAGTAGTAACAACCTTGGCAAAAGCGCTCGCACTCAAAGAGCTTGAGCGGTTTTTTGATCCATCTTTACAAATCATCGCGCATCTTGAACAGATTGCTAATGAGGATGATGGACTTATTTTTCAATTATAAAATATAAATAAAGTCTCACTTTCACTAAGCGAACCCAATAACCGTTATCTTTAAGTGGCATTTGATTGTAGGCAGGGTTGCTTCCGGAGTCGAATCAAAGTGGAAAATCAGCCTCTTAAAATTCTGCAGAAGGCAACCAGTAATTTAGTATTGATTAAACTCAAAGATGGAAAGGAGTACAGAGGCCGTTTAAAGGAAATTGATGTCTATATGAACCTCGTGCTAGAGGGTGCTGAGGAACTAATGGATGGACACCCCACAGCGAAATTCGGAGAAGTCCTAATTCGAGGCAATAATATTCTCTATATTAAGCCAGATCTCACCCAGATAATTTGGGAAAATAAAGACTAGACGAAACTAACTGATAATCCGGTAGATTCCACTAAATTATTTTCTTTCTGAACTCCCATTTCTTCGTTCTTGACGATACTCCTCAATTAGACGCTCAAGAGCTTCAGCAGCTGCTTCACGTTCATTAAGCTTGTGCTCCCCCCTCCATTGGGCAATTTGGTAATTCAACTGTTCGACATTGACGACTGCAAATTCATCGACAATAGTAACCTGGAGGGATTCTGAATTGATTACTGGAATGTGTTCGGCGTTGAACTGTTGCAGAGCCAGATGTGACATAGTACCTTGAGTTATAACAATCTGAACGCCTAGTTGAATGAGCTGATTAGCAGTGGAGCTTCCCCCACCGCTTGGATCCCGAATAAAAACAATTTTGACTCTTCTTTGAGGATGTCGAACAGCTAGCTGACGTATTTCATCTTGTGAAAAGTGAGCAAGAACTAATACCGGTTGAACCTCTCCACGTATTTCCAAACGGCGCATAAGCTTCAGATTTGTCAAAGTTCGTTTTACATCATTAAGTTCCTTAGTTTGTTCATGAATTTTCTTTTGGAAACGCTGAATATCTGCTTCTTTTTCTCGAATCCGTTTATCGCGTCTCAAAACCTGCTGTTCTTGATTTAGTGCCCGGTTAAGAAGGCGCTTAGTTTGCCGTAATTCGTTCTCAATTTTGGTTTTTTCATCATTTGCTAGATCATGTTGGTTTCGTTCATGATCTAATTGACGTTTGATAGATTCGACTTGACGCTGTAATCGATCAACTAGCGATTGAAGCTCCTCAGGTGTGGGTGATTTTTGTTCAGGTTTTGGTGGTTCAATAGCTGGTTGCCGTAATTTCGGTGGAGGCTCGGGGATAACGGAATTCTTTAACGCATCATTGACAGAAAGGCCCTGTAGCGTTAATGCAACAGCTTGTGCAACATTATGACGCTGTTCACTTTCTTGTAGTCGTTTACTAAGTTGTTCAAGTCTTGTTTCATAAACTTGGAATACTTTAGCAACCGCGGATAATGCATCCCTTTGGTGAGCATTGGTTGGACGCAATCCTGAAGTTGTTGCAAATGATTTTGCCAATTCACGTTTTTCTATCAACGTCATTAATTTTTCCGGAGCGAATAATGGAGTGTGCAAAGCATTGCTTAATTTTTCAATAAAATTAGGTATGGGAGCAACATCTGTGGCAATCAAGACCGGTTTCCCAAATTCAACAATATATCGGATGACATCTCCACGAGATAATCCTCTTCCACTTCGCAGTGCAATTAATCGTCCTTCAACATCAGAAATTGCTATACCTACAGTTATCCCCGCATCTACTCCGATTACGAGTAAGCGACGAGGACTTAGATGCGCATCTTTATCTTCTCTATGAAGATACAGGATTGAGCGATGTTTCACAGGCGTTATTCGTACAGCAACGCCAGCAATTCGATTTACTTCAGATTTTGCAATCTTACTAACATTATCATACGAGTCGTAAACATGAATTATGCATCTTGACCAGCCATATGAAGTTCGTGTTTCATATTGATCAAAATCCTTGTTTGTTTTTTTTAGTTTGTCCAGAATGTTACGTGCAACTTGTTGAATCGCCCCATGCATACGCCTTTGAAATCTTGATTGAGAGAAGCCACCAGGGCCGATGTTTCGAGCACGGGAGACAATTATCCGTGTTTCGCGGGCAAGTGCAGAAATTTCGGTTCCAACACCTAAACTAGCCAATCTTGCAACTAATTTCGCAGTCTCAGTTGGACTCGGATGTTTGTTTACTGTTAATCCATGCCTTCTTGCTAGTTTCGGAAGTGATGTCATTCCATGAAGTGGAGATCCTGTTACTTGAATAATCCGTGTCTTAGACGGTATCTTAGACAAGAAGTCGATTACACCTTTTTCATGAGGAGCAAGCTCGAGCAGGTTATCTGTCGCAAGAATATCTGGTTTGACATTTCGGATGGTTTTTAGTAATTCATTTCGAACCATCGAGCTATGAGTTTCTAAGACCTCCCCTTGCATAATCGCTATCGCATATTGTGCTGATTTTCGACCAGATGGAGAACTGTGAGGAAGAATGTCAAACCCGATGATTAACGGGGGAGAAGTATCAGGCATTATTGAATGTCCCACTCGATTGAGCGATTATTTTGTTAAAGACTTCATTAACATCTCGCTTGATTCCAAATTGACGTTTGAAGAAGGTGAGCAAGTGGGTTAAATCGCGTTTCAATAACCATAAGGCGTTGGGATGTGTAATGGGTTGCCATTGTGGCCAATCAAAGATTGTAATTTCTTCTTGCTCATTCACAATGATATTATATTCACTGAGATCTCCATGAATTAATTCAGCCTTATGATAAGCGAGATATGCTTGATTCAATATCTGTTCAAGTACATTTGAGGCGTTTCGTAATTCAAGAACCTGCAGTAGTAGATCCCCTGTCATTTTTGACATGATAATAATATGTCGATTAATCGCTATTGGTTCCGGTACTTTACCCCCACAATCATGCATCTTACGGAGGGCTGCAAATTCCCGTTCCGCCGCTTGTTTACTCAAATCCATCCATGAAGAACCAGATTCATCTTTGAGAGTACGATGCCGACGAACCCGACGAAAGCTGGTACGGCCCCATCTGAGAAACTTGACAGCGATTTCGTCTCCGTTTGCGTTTTGTCCGCGATATACAGTTGCCTCTTTACCAACGCCATAAGGGTGCCCCAGTGCCACGACAAAATCTTTCAATGCTAAATCGTAAAGTGCCAAGGCGTCGTGACCGGCTTGAGACATTCGGTAGCCCAGATAATTTTCACTTTTCCTTCGAACTAATTTTTGCTTGTTAAGTTTTCCAAGGAGAAACAAGACGTTATCCTTATCAATATTCAATGATTTTGTAACCTCATCTACAGGAACATACTCAAATCGGTGAGCGTTATCTTCGAGTGTTTGCAGGACTTGAATTTCTTCAGCAGTTATTTCTCGCAAGATTTTGGCTAAACTATGCAAATCAATCAAGTGAATTGCTGTATCACAGTGACAAAAACCTATTGGGGATATGAGTTGTCGATAGCTATTTGATTTTAGAGCGACTTTAAATCGTCTTTATTATTCGCATCCGAATCTATTTGATATCGCGACTTATGAGCGATAACGCTTTGAATAACTCATCTATTAATTAAATTGGGAAATGTATATTAGGGAGAGCCTATGAAATGGGCTATCTAGTTGTATAATCATAGCGGGAGTCCTAAAGATTGAAAGAAAGATTTGAAGTTTCAGATGAAGATGTGCCCCGTGTGGCTAAGGCACTTTCAAGCACTACAAGATGGCGTATCATTTCTCTTCTCCGAGATAAGAGCATGGATGTAAGTCGAATTGCTGAAGCACTCAAACAAACTGAAGCTAATATCAGTGCTCAAGTTAAAATTCTTGAACAAGCTGGTCTTATCAAAAGTCATTATGAACCTGGCGAGCATGGTGTCAGGAAAGTATGTGAGCCCGCTGTAAAACAAATAATAATTAATGCAATATAATTACGGCTCTAACTCTCAATTGCTTGATGCTAAGTCCACTCTTAATGAATGGGAGTAGCTAGCCGTTTAGCGTACATTTATATGCCAATCATAATACTGCTCTTTCCCCTGTAAAACTAGTTTCTCAGAAATCTATGGGGGCAAAAATTGTGTCAAACAGAAGTTCTGCGGTTAGATCATTATTGAGCCGATTTGGAACAGTTATTGAGGCTGTGTTTGTGTTCATTCTTTTAATTAGTGGCGTAGCTATGGTATTCATTGGAAAGCAGTTAGGTCAGTTAGCCCCAGGAATTATACTATCCTCCTTTGGAATTGGTGTTGAAATTATTGCGATAATTATTGTGGGCGTCTATTTTTATTTCCGTATGCTAAGGCGAAGAACGGTAATCGCCGAATAATTGTATAATAAGAATCTTGGAGTTTTAAATCCTGTAAAGCACGTCTATAATTGAGGGTATTTAGTGGACTTTGTTCTCGGATTCATTGTCTGTATTTTTATATTTAGCCTCCTTTTGTATGCTGCAATTAGAGACTTCCAAGTTAGAGAGGTAGAAAACCGAGTATGGATAATTGGACTCCTGACGCTACCAATAGTAATTTTACGCGTGCTATTGTTTGGCTTTTTGCTACCCTATATCCTGCAAATCGGTTTCATTTTTCTCTTTGTAATTATAGGGTTTCGAATAGGTCTGTGGGGCGGAGCAGACGGAAAAGCATTACTCCTAATCTCAGTCGTCTACCCCTGGGTTAATCTAAACTTTGTTTGGTTATTGGTCGCCCCTCTATTTGTCATCTTAGGAGGATTCCTAATTGAAGGCATTCATAGTATTCTTATTCTAATTAGAAACCTTACTGCTATGAAGAGTCTATCAAATACCGAAAGAGAGACGTGTAAACCGTCTGATAGAATTTATTGGCTTACACGGCAATTTTCAAAACAAAAAACCCGAGCAAAAGAACCAGATTGGATTCCAGTCGCAGCTCCAATGATTTTGTATTTTTTCTTCACATACGTGATTTTACTAATTCTTACTGTGAGCCCAATTTTCCTTCCGGGTTAATCTAGAGTTCTCCACCAGGCATCACGACAAGCCCAGAGCCACTGATTTCAAAGGGAAAACGTTTCAAGCTATGACCCGTTTGCCGCATCTTTCGGACTACCAGGCTACGGCGAAGTTCACGATCTTGTTCTGTTAGTGATAAGATGATCAATCCTTGAGCAATAAATTCCTCAACACCATATCGGCTAAAGCCCGTTGAACCCTCCGCTACCTCGGATGTCATAATCGAAGTAGCACCAAGCTCTCTAAGTAAACTAGATAATTTGAAAATAGCATTTCGAACCGCAGCAATACCTTCAAAGCGAATGCCTAGACCTGATACTGAATCAATAACAATTCGCCTTGCATTAATTCGTTTTGTGACTCGATATATTTCTTGAGCCAATGCATTGATATCGAGACCGGTTCTGATTGCATGAGGTTCAGTTGTAGGTAAGCCCGCTTTGCTTGAAGCCGCATCAACTATGATCAGTTTTTCTTCTTCTTGTAGTTTCTCAAAGTTCCAACCAAACCGAGCCGCTTCGCGTCGCAACTCTTTTGGGCGTTCTTCTAAAGTGACAAATACTCCATTGTCACCGTATTTCTGTGCTCCTGAGTAGAGAAATTGCATACAGAAAATTGTTTTACCTGTACCAGCCCCCCCAGAGACGAGCACATTGCTACCAGGAATAAACCCTCCATGAAGGATTCCGTCTAACCCTGGAATTCCCGTCTTCACTCGTTCTGATGTCTCAGACATCCTCTTCTTCCTCCAGCTTAATGATTGGCAAGCCCGTTCCAATAAGGCTGTCGCCTTTTGTTGGTTGTTTTAGGAACCACATTCTTGCATCCACAACATCCGGGTTGTCCTTAAGCGTATCATAAATTTCCTCAAGATCCGTTGCCCGTTTTCCAAGAATCAATGCAAAGATACCTGTTTCACTCTCATTCAATGCAAGAAAAATTACATTCGAGCGGTTTTCAAGATCAGTCTTTATTTTCAATGTATGTTCAACCGTAATATCTCGGAGAATATGGCCGCCAATTTCAACAAATAACACGCCTAATGTGGTGTACCCAAGCATTTCTTGATCAATGCTAACAGTGAATCGTTTGATTACTCCGGCTTGCTGCAATTTACGGATACGAAATAGAATAGTGGTATCAGGAATATTCTGGTTCATTGCTTTAGATAATGTTCTTGCGATTTGCGTATACTTAGCTCGGCCGTCATTTTGGAGAAGAGATAGGATGTGTAGATCCTTGTCATCAAGTTTCACTTAACAACCCCGATGTAGAAATCCTAAAAATCCAATTGGGAAGGTGACCTATTAAGGTTTCCTCAAGAGTTACCCGACTTTAAAGAGAAATCTTCAACATGGTTTAAGGAGTTGGATTTAGTGAATAAATGAAGTTGAAACCTAGCAACCAGATGACAAGAAACAAGAGAGCCGCCGTGCCTAGCCCTTTAATTAGACCCTTGGTATGTCCTCCTATTTCAGCAGGATCAACACCGAGAAGATATATGGCAATGAAATAAGAAAGAATAATCAAAGCTAGCCCTATTCCAAATCCAATTAAGCCATAAATACCCAAAAGGTAATTAGCTGCTGCTAGAGGGTAAAGAGCTAGACCAATAGCAGCAGAAATAATAGAGAAGATAAGGCGAGTATAGTAGATTCGATCTTCGGGAGTTATTCGGTCAAGCCAAGATTGCATTTTTTCTGACAATGGTGAGCCTCCATGATTTCAGGTATGACAGCAGCTGATATTTTTGTGATGATAAGGGAAGTTAGGAACATTGTAATCGGCAGATGGATTTTAAATATTTATCAACTTAACGGTACGTTGCTTTTTAAAATCAGTTCCGATTCACCTAATAAAACTTGGCTAGTGATTGAACCTGGTAAACGAATGCATCTTACCTCACTTACATATGAACGTGAAGCAAAACTAAGGGCGTTTTGTAAAGCAATACGAAAACACCTGCGTGACCATAAAATTACTGACCTCGAACAGCACGATTTTGATCGGGTTATCTATTTACGCGCGGGGCCACCAGAGAAGCAAATTACTTTGGTAATTGAGCTTTTTGGCGGTGGCAATGCAATTCTCCTTGATCCTAAGAATCGTGTTATATCAGCAATGACTTACCGTCGTATGAGAGACCGGGATATTGTTAGAGGTGCGCCATTTCAGTTTCCGCCTTTGAGAGCTGCGGATCCTAGAACCATCTCTTTAGAAGACTTGAATGCAATCCTTAACAAATCTGAGCAAGATGTCATACGGACCTTAGTCAGCCAGTTAAATATGAGTGGAACAACCGCTGAAGAAATTCTCTCTAGAGCAAAGATTAACCCCTCTCTTCCCTCGTCAAAATTAACTGTTCATCAAAGAGAAACAGTACACCAAACTTTAATTGATTACTTTACAGCCCTTTCAGAAAGCAAATTAAATCCTCAGATTGTATTCGATGAAACCGGAATACCTGAACGTGCAATTCCAATGGCCAGTGCTCAATTTTCAAAGAGAAAAACGCAAAGATATGCGACTTTTAATGAGGCTTTGGACAATTTATTCACTACCCACCTTGAAGAAAGTGTTGTTGATGAGATAGATGAAGAATACCAACGAGAATACAAGAAGCTGCAACGATTACTAAGCCAACAACAGCAACATCTTGAAAAGATGCAAACTCGTTCTGAACAAAGCCGCTCAATAGCTAATGCCATCTATAAACAGCTCAATATTATCGAAGAGCTTCTCTCAACAATTCGAGAGGCACGGGAACAAGATATTGCATGGAAGGAAATCAGTAACCGACTTGAGGAAGGAAAAAGTAGGCAAATTCCTGCAGCCTTAATCCTAGAAAGTCTTCATCCTCATGAGGGTCGTATCCAAATTAAATTAGAAGATGAATCAGCTTCGCTAGATATTCGATTATCTGCGGTAGAAAATGCAAACCTATTATTCCAACGTAGCAAACAGCTGGAGAAAAAAGTTAAAGGCGCTGCCATCGCGGTTGAAGATACCAAGAAAAAGATAGAGAGCTTAGAGGAAAAACATGAAAGTAAGCTTGTAGAAGCCGAAACTCAAAAACTATCAAAACGCCGGAAGAAAAATTGGTACGAGAAGTTTAGGTGGTTTAAGACCAAACAAGGTCTATTAGTACTAGGCGGTCGAGATGCAGGAAGTAACCAACAATTAATACGAAAATATCTTGAAGAGCCTGATTTGTTCTTTCATGCAGATTTTGCAGGAGCCCCAATAGTTATTGTAAAAACGCTTGGGCAAGAAGTTACTGAGGAAGATTTAACAGAGATTGCAATTTTTGCGGTGAGTTATTCTCGTGCGTGGAAAGCAGGATGGAGTGCCGCCGATGCATATTGGGTAAACAGCGACCAAGTATCTCTAAGTGCTCCGTCTGGAGAATTCTTACCTAAAGGATCAGTCATGGTTCGGGGAGATAGGAATTACATCCGAAATGTACCTATTCGACTCGCCGTCGGAGTACTAGAAGAAGACATCCCAATTATTGCAGCGGGGCCTGAAGCCACAATTAAGCAACAAACAAAAATGTGGGTATCATTAATTCCCGGAAAGATGAAGGTTTCAGATGCAGCAAAGCGTTTACGAGCCCATTTTGCTACGCAGGCATCAGGAGAACGAAAAAACCAAATTCTAGCATTAAGCATTGATGAAATCATCGCAGCATTACCACCTGGTCCTGTTGACCTGGTAAGTATCTAAGGTCTTGGTTGAATTATGGACTGCAATGTAGAAGCCAAAGAATTTTGAATCGCTAAATCAAGTAGTGTTAAGGGAGGTTAGGTTGATGCAAGTAGAAAGTATAATGGCTAAACCAGTAAGAACGATTGATAAGGATCAAGCCGTTTCTTCTGCTCTTGAAACGATGGAAAAATTAGGGATTTCAGCAATTCCGGTTACAGAGGATAATCGGCTAATTGGTTTGATTACAGAAGTTGATATTGTAGATAGATTGGGGTCATCTCGGGCAGGAAGGCTTACACCTGCAAGCATACATGTTAGCTCTGTTATGGAACTGAACCCAAAGACCGTAGAACCATCTACAGATATATTTGAAGCTGCACGACTACTGATTAACCGGCAAGAGCGGGCTTTACCAGTCGTAAAAGATAATGAAGTTTTAGGTATCATTACGAATACACATTTTGTAAAACAGTGCCTTGATATCGACAAGCTTCAAGTTCGTGATCTCCGACTCGAAAAGCCAATCAGTTTAGGCCCACGTGATCGTGTAGTACATGCCCGACAACTAATTTTATCTGAAAGCCTTCCAGGAATTCCAGTTTTTGATCAGGGAAAGATAATCGGACTAGTGACAAAAAAACGCTTAGCTCTTGGCTATGCTGCGTTTCGTCGAGAAGTTCCAGCGAAATATCAAAGTACAAGATTACGAGATTTCCTCGTGGAAAATATCTTCATAAGCTCTGAATTATCAACAAGCCTAAACGCCACTATAGCAGAAGCAGCTGAGCTACTTCTTCGTGAACACCAACATGTTTTACCTGTGATGAAAAAGGAAATTATGCAACACCTTCTCATACGTCGAAATCTCGTTGAATTAGTTGCGAACCGATTTAAACCACCTAGAGATGAATCTCGATAAAATAGAGGAGATGTCTGTGTCCAAGTTACTAACTCTTGAAGAAGGAACAATACTAACTCGCTTTGCGCGCCAATCAATTGAAAGCTATATCACAAACAAGCAAATATTGGAATTACCAGATACAACTTCTAAAGCCCTTTTAGAAAATCGTGGAGTGTTTGTGACTTTAAAGAAGTACCAGAGCGGAAATCAGAAAGATAGCACATTGAGAGGTTGCATTGGACGATTACAACCAAGTTCAAATAGTCATCAAAATTCGATTCCGCTGCTTGAAGCAACTCGCCAGGCTGCTCTTAGTTCAGCCTTTGAAGACCCACGATTTCCACCTGTCCGCGATGAAGAATTGAATTCAATCTTAGTAGAAGTGAGTGTTCTTACCATTCCAGAGGAACTTCAAATAAAAGATCGAACCAAATTACATGACCAGATCACTATCGGTAAACATGGATTAATAATTGAGGGGAAAGGGTGGCACAAAGGACTACTTCTTCCCCAAGTGGCTCCTGAACAAGAATGGAATGCTGAGGAATTCTTGCAAGGCTGCTGCCAGAAAGCTGGTATGGCATCTGATTGTTACTTAAATACCGAGAATCGCATTTTAACATTTGAGGCTCAAATTTTCGCAGAAACGAGTATCAGAGGAAAAATAATTGAGCGAAAGTTCTGATCTTTATTTCATACTTGATGATAGAGGAGGAGCATTTGCAACTTCATCTAATATCATTAACATGTTTATGTTTGTAATACCTGAAACTTTTGAAAGAGCTTTATAAAGAATGTCTGAGAAATCATTTACATCAATGGCAATTAGTCGTGCCACCAAATCCACAGAACCAGCCGTTTTCGTAATAGACAGGATTTGTGGAATCTTATGTAGTGCTTTAGTTACTGTTTCAGTTTTTCCATGTTCAGTTTGAATTAGAAGAAGAGATTGAATAGGCCACCCAATTTTTGCCCAATTAAATTCTGCACCTAGCTTGGTAATAATACCACGTGACACTAAATTATTGATGCGATTTCGTGCTGCAGTAGCACTCAGCCCAACACTCCGCCCCAGTTCAGAGAATGAAATTCGTGAATTAGACTGTAATACCTGCAGAATCTGTAAATCCACTTCATCTAACATTTTTGGTCAAGCTCCCGCAATTTAGGGCTTAGGCTTTATGACTTAAAAGCCTAGTCGCCCAGAAATCAAGTAATGTCTAAACTAAAAGAAATTCGCGACAGCGTTTTACGACAAATACGTCCGATTCCTTCCGAAGTTGAAAAAGGATTTCGTATTTTTAACCACATAAAGCAGTCGATTCAGGAAGTAGCGGAAAAGAAAGAGGTTGAACTGGCATTCATTAATCTTGAAGGTTCATCCGGAAGAAAGCAAACTCAACTTAGAAATCATAGAGAATTAGATATCTTCATCGGCATAAGCCCTGACATTCTTAGTTCACTAATAAAGACTAAACAGCCTAAGAAACCTTTTCTTCGAAAGTTCTTCAAAAAATTAGTAATCGATATTGGGCTTGATGGGGCAAACCAAGCAGGCTGCCACACATCAAGTATTGCATATGCTGAGCACCCCTACGTCACAGTTTCCTTTGATGATTACAAAGCTGATATCGTATTCTGTTTTGACTTAACTCCCGAATTTCTTAGCACCCACGGACCAATTACTGCTGTTGATCGAACACCACACCATACACGCTTTGTAGACCAACACTTAACGGAAAGGCAACGAGATGATGTTCGTCTTCTAAAAGCATTCCTTCTCTCCACGTTCGTTTATGGAGATGCTAGTCCAGTGGGACGAAGTGGATTTACTGGTTTTAGCACTGAGATGATTATCTACCATCATGCCGATATTGAGGGCGCGCTAAAATTTCTCGCTCAACCACAACCAGAGCCTTTAGATATCCACAATCGTTCCGTATCAGTTTTGAGAAAACGATTCGCCCGAGAATTATTAATCATCACTGATCCAACTGACTCGAATCGAAATATTGCGGCCAGCATTTCAGAACGAGCTTATAGATTTTCACAACACAAGGCAGCTAGCCTTTTACAGAACCCCACGGAGTCTTATTTCGCAATGCAACCGATTCCAATCTTATCAATAGACGAGTTGCACTTATTAGGTCCGAATTATTTTGTCATCGAATTTCGTGATGATACAGGATGGCATTATACAAAAACCCGTGATAAGCTATACCGATATTTCGTGAAATTACAAAAATTTCTCAACCGTGAGCCTACAGGAGAGCCACGTTTTGGCTCTACAATTTTTGAAGAAATCTTTCAAGAACCATATTTTGCTATAGCTCTTCACGTCAATAGATTAGATATTGGTAAAAGTTACAAACGAGTTGGCCCATCACCTCAATTCGTAGAAGGAACAGAAGAATTCTTGAAAAAACACCCTGACGCATTTCTAAAGGATGGACGATACCAAGCTGAAATTACCCGAATTTTTACTAATGCAGAACAAGCAATTCATCATTTTTTAACCACAAATCCTCTCTCAAAGAAATTAACGCTCATGAATATCTCAAATCATGGAAGTACTACTCTTGGAAAACAAGCACTCTGGATTTTATCAAATGCTATTCTGCCATATATAACTCCAAAAAACAGCTAGTTGCTTTGCGATTTCATTGAGTCTCATAAATGAAAATATCGGCAGGAGTTTTCTTTTGTAATGGAGCTTCAAAAAATGCGATAATCTGGTCACCATTCTCATTGGCAAGCTCTTGGCTATCAACAGCAACAAGCCGAAGGGCACCGTATGAATATTCAAAAAGCCCGGTTATTGGTTTTTTTAGCTTATTTTGCTTAACCAACTCAACAATCACAAAACTAGATGGTAACTTGTTTATGCCTTCTGGTGAGATAACTTTGAAATTGGTCTGCTGTGTTTTTGAGATTGACTTTAATTGATTGATAAACCGTGGTCTTATCATTAGTGCTCCAGTTTTATCTAAGACATCAGTTAGAATACGCTCTGATGATTTGAAAGTAACCCGCCAGTCGCCCAAAGAATTCCACCTTTTCGATAAATCGCAAACTGTAAAATAGTGTAGTGTAACTCCGTTTAAACGGTTTGGAAATTCGGTGAACTAGATGAATATCGCTGAAATTCTCACAAAAGACGATCCTGGAAAACACTACTTACTCCTTGGAAATGAAGCAATTGCCCGGGGAGCAATTGAAGCAGGTTTAGAACTCGCTTCGACTTACCCTGGCACTCCTGCATCAGAAATTGGGGATAGTCTATTCCTAGCAGTAAAGAAGGGAAAATATTACTTCGAATACTGCCCTAATGAAAAAGTGGCCATGGAGGTAGCAGGGGCAGCAGCTATAGCAAATGCACGAGCTCTCGTGGCTATGAAACATGTTGGACTCAATGTCGCATCTGATGCATTCATGACCTTGAATTATATCGGAATTCGTGCAGGATTAGTAATTGTATCAGCAGATGATCCGGGTTGTTGGAGTTCGCAAAATGAACAGGACAACCGTATGTTCGCTATGCTAGGCGATACTACAATGCTTGAACCTGCTGATCCTCAGGAAGCTAAGGACATGACTGTCGCTGCATTTGATCTTTCTGAGGAATTAGAACAACCTATTCTTCTGCGAGTCACCACAAGAGTGAGTCATACTCGGTCAGGTGTAAACCTCGGTCCAATTCGTCCTCCTCGGAATAATCCAAACTTTGAGCGAGATCCATTTAGATTCGTAACGGTTCCCACGGTTGCAAGAAAACGTCATCCGATTTTAATTGAGAAGGTTAAACGTGCCACTGAAATCTCAGAAACATGCCAGTGGAATAAAATTATTGGGAAAGGAAAAATAGGCATTTTGACTTCTGGTGTTAGTTACAACTACGTAATGGAAGCCTTAGAAGCCTTAAAAATTAAAGCCGCAGTCTTAAAGCTTGGTTTGACCTATCCTCTTCCTAAAAAGAAAATTCAAGGATTCATTGCATCAAAAGATACTGTGGTAGTCGTTGAAGAATTGAAACCATATCTTGAAAATCATGCTAGAGCTTTTGCTCAAGAAGAGGGAATAACCACACCGATACTTGGGAAAAGTCAGGGATATTTCTCCGAAATTGGCGAATTCACTCCCCGAACCGTAATAGAAGGAATAGCTAAAGCTTTGAACAAACAAATTCCACCAAATTTCGCTATAATGGATGAAAAAGCTTCAAAGGCTTTGTCTGATGCCCCTCCACGCCCTCCAATTCTTTGTGCTGGATGTCCTCATCGAGCGTCCTTTTACGAAGTTGCTACAGCTACTGGGCGAAAAGGAGTATATCCTACAGATATAGGTTGTTACACACTCGCCATTCAACCACCTCTTGAAATGGCAGATTTGTTGCTTTGTATGGGATCAAGTATTGGTACTTCCTGTGGTCTAACTGCTATCTTGGACAAACCAATAGTTGGAGCTATTGGTGATTCTACTTTCTTCCATTCAGGAATACCAGGGCTTGTTAATGCTGTTTACAACAAACATCCTGTGAAAATTATTGTTGTTGATAATCACACAACCGCAATGACCGGGCATCAACCGCACCCAGGTACTGGAATAACTGGGATGGGTGTGAAGGGGCAAGAGATTAGCATTGAAGAGGTAGCACGTGGAGTTGGCGTGCAATTTGTCAAAGTAATTGATCCCTTGAAAGTAAAGGAATCAATTAGGGTAATTCGAGAAGCCGTAGCATACGATGGTCCTGCTGTAATTGTTTCAAGAAGTCCTTGTGCTTTGGTAGAGAGAGCACGAAAACGGCGGGAGAATGAGGCAATCATTCCATATAAGGTAGATTCAGAAGTCTGTCAGGGGTGCAGGGTCTGTACAGATAAATTGGGCTGTGCCGCTGCAATTTGGGAAGGTGAACATGCAGCAATTGATGCTGATCTTTGTTCAGGTTGCGGAGTCTGTGCACAAATCTGCCCATACAAGGCCATAAAACTAGTTTCATGAGACTGCGTACTTCTTTGACATTCATTTACCACTTAAATTTGAGAACGCATATACAAAAGAGATAAAATGGCTGTTGAACGCAATTCGTGAGGATGAAGCCAATGGATGAGTTTAACATAATGTTTACTGGCGTAGGAGGAACGGGCGTTCTTACTGCAGCACGAATTTTAGCTACTGCTGCATTGATTGAAGGAAAAAATGTGCGAATGGGAGAGATTCATGGTATGGCTCAACGCGGAGGCGCGGTAACTTGTACCATTCGAATTGGATCAACAGTGCATGGCCCCATAATTCCCATTGGAAAAGCGGATCTGCTGTTGAGTGCCGAACCGGTTGAAGCACTCCGCCAAGCTAACCAAATAAATGAAAATGGAACAATAATTGTAGGCGAATATCGGATCACACCTACAGCAGTCTTACTTGGTCGAGCCGATTATCCGAATAATGAAGAAATTCTTCAAGATCTACAGAAATTTGCTAAAGTCATTTCATTTGATGCGGTAAAGTTAGCTCAAGAAGCGGGAAGTATCATGACATTGAATACCGTGTTAATTGGCGCAGCAGTCGGTTTAGACCTTTTACCTATCAAGGACCAATCAATCATCACTGCAATTAAAGAAAATTTACCCAAAAAGTACCACAATATGAATTTCAGCGCTTTTGAGCTAGGAAGAAACATATCAAAGAAAACTCTTGCTTCTCAACGTTGAAAACTTAGTGTTGCATAACCTACAATTGCTTCTGAGCTTCCTCGGATATCATAACTCGTGGCATATTTGAGTAATTTACCTTTATGAGCGCCAAGATCTTTTGCAGCGGCAATAGTACAGGCAACAGCACTGGCACCACACATCGTTCGCTGTTCTTTTACGACCGTGTTTAAAAGTGCACTTCCATCCAATTGTTCGATTTTTTGTATAAGATCTTTATCTGTTTCATGAACCCAGTTTACTATCTTATCTACCGGGCCACTTCCTACAGGAGCATAATTGTAGAAGTATTGTCCATAATGAGTGAAATCCGTAGTCGCAATGATAATTACGTCTCGTTTACTTTTCTGAACAGCTTTTGCTATCGTTTTTCCAACTTTTTCACAGAGTGAATAATTAGGAGACGAAATTACCAAAGGTACGATTTGAAAAGAATCTTTTCCACCTAAGAATTGAAGAAAAGGTAGTTGTACTTCAATCGAATGCTCGCCCACATGTGCTTCTGTGCTCTCTACGATGCATTTACCATTTGATTCTTGACCGTGTTTCACTAACTGCTTTGCTAGTGAATTGTCAATTGAACATTTACCAAATGGTGTTTCCCATGCGCCTTCAGTCATTATGGCAGCACCTTGGATTCGCATAAACCCATGTTTTGGTCCGATGAGTATGAAGGTTTCTGGGAATCCATCCAGTGCAATGACTTTGAATAGATGCGTAGCTATTGGACCAGAATAAATGTAGCCTGCATGAGGTGCCACACCAGCTATTATGTTGTGTTCCCGATGAGGATTAACGGAGGGAATATCTCCTGCCCCATAAGAGTCGGAAAAGGCTGCCTTTATCGAGGCTTCGAGCGATTTTTTTTCAGGAGGATAGAAGCCAATTGCTGATGGTTGTCGAATCTTTGTCATAAAAAGCACCTGTAATATAGTTAACGTGGATATCAAAAAGATTTTTTCATAAGTCAGATGCAATCCTGATTGTGGTAAAGATGAGTGAACGAATGAGCGAAGGGACCATGCGGGCTTTGCGGAGCCTTGGACTTAGTAGTTATGAAGCGCGTGTGTATATTTCACTTGTAAAAAACGGAGCATTAACTGCAAGTGAGGTAAGTTCCGAATCTCGAATTCCGTTTAGTCGCGTGTATGATGTATTAGCGGCACTAGAACGTGGAGGTTGGATCACCGTTGAACAAGGTCGCCCAAAGCGATATGTACCAAAAAGCCCTCGGGAAACAGCAAAAGCTGCAGTTCTGAATGCACAAGATCGTTTATCAAACTGGGAAACACGTGTAATTGAAGATTTGCAACCGCAATTTGATGAAAAGACAAAAATCTCAGCACCAGAAGTACACATACTCCACGGTTCGAATAATGTCCGTGCAAAATTGAATGTCGCCCTTGGGCAAGCTGAACGAATTGTTCTTCTTTCGTGGGGAATTATTAGTTCAGAAGACATTGATTTCATCAGTCCCACGTTATTACATCTTCGTGACCGAGGAGTAAAAATCCAGATTCTTGCTTCAGAACGGACATTAACAGAAAAGGTAAGACGCCTAATCTTAGCAGTTGGTGAAGGTCGGAAACGAAAGGAAATCTATGGTGGAGGGGCAATTATTGATGAGAAACAAGCTATTATTCAATTAACCACTGAACCAGCAGAATCGTTAGCAATATGGACGAAACATACTGAACTAGCTGAATTAGCCAAAATTTATTTCCTTTATTTATATCATTCAGCCAAACCGTTGTCCTAATTGAGAGGATCACTATTCTTTAGATTCATGTTGCAGTTTATCAAGCAGGACAATTGCTACACCTAAAGGAATCCGAAGTTGAATAGCAAGTTCTTCCGGAGTGATGGATTTTTGATTTGGAAGAATATTGGTGCGTGTATAATCAAGCAAATGTGGATACAGAACCATTGATTCAACTGTCGCTTCGAGAATCGCCTGCCAATCACGGTCTCCAGAGGTATCTGTATCGATCATCTTAACTGGGCTTTCTTCTTTTGTATCTTCCTTACTCTTTTTTGATGCCTTTTCCTTTTTGAAATATTGATCTAACCCAAAAGACATTAGCTAATTCCCTAATGGAGTCTTTTAACAGGAAAGGCTAATTAGGCTTGCGGCGTTGGTATTTTTGATGCGTCGTGATGGATTCTATATCATTCGTTGTCCCAACTGTGGACGTTATACTTATGCCCCTATGCGCCAAAAAACGCGCCTTTGTGTCTACTGTCAAAGAATCTTCAAGATTAATCCATTAAATGCAATCTATGTCACTGATGCTGAAACTGCTAGAGCCCGTGTTAAGTTGTATCAGGCTGGTAAACATCATCAGGAATTCATGAAGGCTGTTGAAAAATCTCGGACGAGTATTCAGTCTCTACTTCCTGAAGAGAGTGTGAAAATCAATGAACTTCGGGATGAAATAAAAGATAGCCAACCGGTTTCTTCAAGACGGCGTGAATTGGAACGTATACTCTATCAACATGCTCGCACTGCAGAGATGAATTTGCAGTCCCTAGAAGAAGAGTGCCATAAAGCAGGTATTCCTTGGGAATGGGCAACCCAGCAAATTGAGGCGTTAATACAATCCGGACAAATTATTGCACCAAAACCGTGGCAAATTCGTCTCGTCGTAACTGAAGAGAGTATAACAATCGAGCCACCTAGCAAAATAAGTTCTACAAAATTAGCGCGGAAACTTGGAGAAATAATTCGAAGCGCCCAAAAACCTCTGTCTCATAAAGAACTCCTTCAACGTCTTCCTCAAGAATCTCTTTCCAGTCTAGACGTTGATGAAGCGTTAAACATGCTTCGAGTTCAGGGTTATATTCTCAAGACGGCTAGCGGGGACTACAAATGGATTGCTGACTAACCCCAGTAAAATAATTGATAAACTTTGGACAATTATTCAGAAGTAAATGGAGCGACGAGATTGCCGGCTGTTTATTATATTGCTTGTCAAATGCAACGATCTCTAAAAGGAGAACTGGTTGATTATGTACTATTGCTTTGGCTCTACTCTAATCCCCACGAAACACGACGCCGTTCACTTGAATCACTTCGTCATGTTTTAACACATACGCCGGATTTTCAACGACCAGACGGTCGCCTGAATGTTAATGAAGAAGAATTGACTCAAATCGTTCTTACTGCTCTTAAAAGATTGAAAGAAAGGAAGACAATATGGAAACCTTTCGGGATGCTCTAGCACTAGTATGG
>JBHLSA010000006.1:0-27508 GCA_048882025.1 Candidatus Thorarchaeota archaeon
GTAATTCAACATCCCGTCTTAAGGTCAGAGGAATTCTTTGACGAAGAATTTTAGCGAAATTGGGGGAAACCTTAACAATTCCCGTTCGAAGGGCAATTCGAGTAAGATGGTTATCAACTGGAATGCGAATGTTATTCGTATCTGTATGTGACCATAGATTTCTTCGAAGGATGAATTTGAGAAAGAGGAAGCTTTTCTTCCTTGTAGGATCTTCATAAGCTTTGAACTCTGATAAGAGTTTAAGAAGCCCAAGGGTTCCAATGTCTTGATCGGGTAAGATTCGGTGCTGAGCAGCGGCAAGCAATTCCAACACGGAACTTGAATAGTTATTTCTGAGCTGTTGTCCACAGTCACGTAGCAAAGTAGCCCGTTCGGCAGGATTACTGATTGTCACGCGGTTAGGTTCTGTAACGGTGTACCAGCGGCGTATTTGAGTAGAGGTGATTTTTACCATTTCTTCGGGATGGAAGTTTATTGGGTTTTGTTGGAATTTCCTTAAACTGAGGTGCCATAGCAAATCTGCTCCCTGAAAATAACCATCCTTGACTATACCCTCAAAGCTTTTACCACGCGGACTTGTTCGATGATCAATACTAGTTACAAAGAAAAAGAAGCGTGCAATATCTTCATTATTATATTCTTGAGAGGGAAATAGGAGAGGATCTAGGAAATCTTCGGTGTGGGGTCTTAATGTGTGAAGTAGATTTCCCAGTTTTTGGCTTTGGTTAGTTGATATTCGTACTAAGTTATTCACAGAAAGTGAAACCCCAGATTCCCTGCAAATAGGAAGGAATAAAAGTCTTTGTCAGAAGAATTAATTGACAAGTGATGCTAGATTCAAAAGACTCTGACTTCAATGATGTTTTCCGACAAATGACTGAAATTCTTGAAAAAACGCTCACACGTATTAATGAGGTTGAACAACACATCTCAAAGGACTTAGAGAGTATCCGTCGACAGTTGGATGCTGTCGGAGTCCTAAAAGATAATATTGCGAATCTTAACAATCGAATTGATTCCCTCAGCAAAAAATTAACTGAGCTAAGTAAATCTGAACCGCAAGAATTGAACCGTCTTATGATGCGTTCTATTAGTGAGCTAGATAAACGAATGCAGATGTTTACCGTCAGCGAGGTGCTAGGTCGTCTTGAATCAGGTCATGGATTTGCATCACGCCAATCTGCTAATAAACCTAATACTTCTTCCTCAAAGGTTAGACAGACTTCTGAAAATTCTGGTGAACCAAAACCATCACCTGAAGTAGCTACAGAACCAACGAAGACATCATCGCCTCAAGTTAACGCTAGGGCGGAACCGACAGGATCAGATCAACCTTGGCGTGAACGTATGCGAGAGAAATATGGACTCAAAAAGAAACCGGGGAAGGTTTAGGTTAGGATTTTTTGCATAGCAATAGTACATGTCTATTTCTTATTGAGTTCAAGATAGCGTCGAATTAAGCGTTCCATTCGCAAACAATAGAGAGCATCCTGGGCTGCTTGAAGTGTTTCAGTGAGTAATTCTAAAGTCTGGGCATCTGCAGACGAGGATCTTAAATCGCCTAATGATTCGAAACCTTGAGCAATGGTGGCAGCAAGTTGAGAATAATGCGTTACACTACTTCTTCGTTGTTCACGTAAATTTGAGAGAAGTTCTTGGAACTGAGGTTCGATTGTTTCCAGTCGTGCTTTGATAAGTTGGTCTATCTGAGTTATAGTCACTCTAAGATTAGAGACTTCTTGAGTAAGTTCAGATAACCTGTTGAAGAGATTATTGAAAGCTTGTGTGACAAACGGTATTAGTGATTCATCACTAGATGGTTGAATTGGTTGTTCTGGTGGGGGAGAAGGGGGAGGAGTAGGGGGTTGTTCAGTCATGGTAATACACCTCATTTGCTGTCTGCTTTTTTGGAAGCCTCCAATGCTTTGACTGCCTCTAGTACCTCATCGAGGTTGATGCGATTTGTTAATTCGTCCACGATTTCTATTACTACTTGTATCGCTTTCTCGATGTCTTTGAGGTTGCTGAGCTCTTTTGCTCGATCAACTTCAGCTATTAGTTGTGTTTCAACTAGTTGACGTTGTTCTCGAAAAGTTGTAACATCACGATGGATTTCTTGGGCGGCTGTGTTAGCTTGTTGAACAGTGCTATCCATTTGTTGTGCTAAATCCTGGGACAGCTGTTCCATGGCACTATGTGTAGCTTTCAATTGCTCAGCCAGTTCATCAATACCTTTCTCGACCTTCGTGATTGCTTCTTTTACCGCAGCTGCATCAGTCATTCAGTTTCCCCTTTTTCTCAAGTTTTTACGGCACCAAGCCAGCTACTATAAATCGGATGGGCAAGGTCATTAACCTTGATTGTTAGATGCGGAACATGAGTTTTTAAATCGTGCTCAAGACGTGTTTTTAGTCCTGGAATCATTGAGCCTCCACCAGTAAGAACAATATTTGAAGCTAACTCCGCTCGTACTGAGGTATCGACTCGATGCAACACCTCGATTATGGCATCAGTTAACCCCTTATCCCCAACGCCTAAAAGAGTTGGTTGGAATAACACTTCAGGAGCCTGCCAAGGAATAGCACCAAGAGGTAACTGCGTATCTCGGAAGGGAAAAATGACAGTTTCTTGAGGTGAACCTTCTATCTCCTTTGGATAGATTTTACATAATGATTGCTTAATCGCACTTATTGCTTTAGCATTATTAGCAATTTGCGAGTACATTTCAACATTATTTTCGGATACAATTGTAGCTTGATGGAGCAGGAGCTTGCGTAATTCCGCTGATACAAAGAAGCTCCCTGTAACTAGATGTACAATTTGCTCGTCTAACAGGAATCCACGGTAGATTGGTGCAATAAATGTGACAGTATACCCCACATCGACAATTAATCCAGTCTTTTTGCCCCAGTACCCCCACGATAATACCTGCTGAATGGCTGCATCGACACGTAGGCAGCTTAGAACCTCCTGAAGTTTATGACACAAGTTGTTAATTTGAACTAGTTGCAATTGTGGAAAAACTAACAACATCAATTCGAGATTTTCACGATTTTGATTAAGGTTAGGAAACTGTTCAATAACTAAATTACAAAGTTGGGAAACTAGGTTCATATCTTTAGGAAGTAAACCATCTTCAAATGGAAAAACCCATGCGCGGCGTCCAGGATCGAATTTATGGAATATCGAAGTGCTTTTTGTGGAACTGGTCTTCTTTAGTGCTGCTGGCATGACTAGGGGTACAGCCTGGTTTGGAGTACCGTATTTGATGTAACCACTTCCAATGTCGATGATTAAGGTATTTAGGTGGTCAGTCACAGGAAAAGTCTAGGAATGATATTTGAAAACAGTTTCTGTTGCTTTGAGGCTAGTCAACAGGATTTTCGGATATATGGGAACTTAATTACTGGACAAAGCGTGTAATTGGTGTAGTTCAGGGAGGTCGATGCAAAGCTGCCGCAGCTGACCAAACATTAGTGAGTGCATCTTCTAGGGCATATACATTAATTGGTAGATGTGGCAATTTTCGCTTAAGTTCATATTCAAAGCGCTCCCGAAGACCGAGGATCAATGACCCCCCACCTGATAGTACAATATCATTTGAGAGTTCTCGTCGTATACTCATGTCAACCTGTTCAAGTGACTCAGCCACTGCGTCTATAAGACCTGTATCACCAATTCCAATTAGTGAGGGATCAAAGAGCACTTCAGGGGCCCTCCATGGAACTGACCCCAAGGATACATCGAGATCCTTTCGTCGATACCGCCATTCTCGAGGAACCTTCTTTTCTCGAGGATTTGGACGAACTTGGCAGAAATTCCTTTTAATATACTCGATTGCTTTTATGTCAGTTGCTATCTTGGCATAGTCTGAATGAGCCATGGACTCTTTCCCTAACTCCTCAAATAATCGACGAAGAGCAGCGGTCACATACAAACTCCCTGTAGCTGTATCGATAACATGTTCTCTAAGTAAGAACCCCTGGTAGATTGGGGTAACCATAGATACTGTGTGCCCAATATCAACAACAATTCCTGTGTGTTTCCCAAGGAAAAGCAGAGTAAGGACTTGTTGATAGGCTGCAAGTAACTTTCGGCAACCGAGTGCTTCTCGTAATTCGTCACACACATCATAGACGTGGTTTTGGTGATTGGTTGCAAACACTAGCAATTGAAGTTCTGTAGCAATCCGTTGATGCCCACCTATGGATAGTCGTTTAAACACTTCGAGAACCAATGGTTTGAGTACAACACTAGTTGGTAGATTTCCGTTTTCCAGGGGAAAAAATTTGCCTATGCGTGTTGGATCTAGAACCTGGAGATAGTGGTCCCCTGATTGTTCTCCAGAGGTCTTAAGGTATGCTGGCATTATTTTTGGTTTTGACTGATTTGGTGTTCCATATTTGAGAAAGCCAGTACCTAAATCAATTATTAACGGATTTTGCATGGGATAGCCCCGATTACTAAGATCGGTGTAAGTTACTATGGTTGAATTAACAATGAGGAATATGATAACGATGGTTCAATGAAATTAAATGTAACTTTAGGATGTTCAACCCCGAGGATTTGAGTCAATCTACTCATTCCCGGAATCTCGCTAGCCACCTGAGGAACTGCAATTAACTTAATTTTCAATTGGTTTGCTTGATTTGCGAGACCATGGCTTAGATGCCCGGTTAGATATGTGTCATAACCCTGCTCCCATGCCATGTGGAGCCACGCGGAGTTGATACCGTCACCTGGCACAATTACTAGCCTGTTCACTTCTTCTTTAAGATTACCAGCATAATTAATTGAGGGGATACTCAAGCGTTTAGCAACATATTGGATGAACGCGTTCAAACTTGTTTCTTTGGGAACAGTACACCCGCGCCCAAGAGGAAACTCCTTATCATTTATGGGAGTGTTGAAAACGTCAGTTACTTTTAATCCGAGGGTATGGACCAAAACGTCTGTCATTCCCCCATCGACGATAGCCCAGTTATAATGAGCAATATACAGCGTAATGTTCCGTTTCAGTAGTTGTTGAAGTAGCAGTTGTGAGACGCCAGTAAACCGCGATGGATGTTTCGGGAAGGGAGATCTGTGGGCAATGAGAAGATTGGCTCCGAGCTCGCCACATTTGAAAACAATGGGAACAGTGACATCAATGCATACTGCAGCTGTGTTCAGCCTCACACGTTTTTGTTTTGCCGCATTGCTGATTCCAAGAATAACGCCCGCAACATCATCTTTGGGTGAATAAACTGCAGGTGCAAGTTTTGATAAGTTGGTGATGACCTCCCACATTGTCGCCATGTAAGTTCAACCCTTGAGATGCTAATACTCATCACACACGCCCTATTTCTTTAGTCTTTTGTGGAGTAGGAGATACCAAAACTTGAATAGCCCTAGAATGCAACAAGCAGGCAACGCCAGGAGAAACCGAAAATTGACATCTAATGTCCAGCTAAGAGAAATCAGCCGTGAAGAGGCAGCAGCTGAAGTGTTGTCAATTTGGGAAGAAACGAATTTTTCATTACGAACTTCAATGCGTAGGTTAGCTAATGAGTGGAAAATTACTGACTGGCAAATACGAACTGCTATTCATAGTCTTGTATTTGAAACTGTCCGCCACCTTAACACGATTGATTATGCGTTAAACTCAGTGCTAGATAAAACACAAATTAATGATTTGGATCCACTTGTCCGCAATAACTTACGTGTCGCTGCGTATTTGATTCTATACCATGAGGGCGCTCCGGCACTCGTTACTAATGAAGCAGTCTCAATTGTGAAAAAACGGCGCAATAAACGACTTGCAGGATTTTGTAATGCAGTACTCCGTAAAGTGCAAGGAACCCAATTAGAGAGCCTTATCAAATCAGAGGACAAACTCAGACAATGGGAGTTAGAGTATTGTGTACCAAGATGGCTAATAGATTATTTTCAACAAATCTCTGACTCAAAAGAAACCCATGCGTTTCTAGAAACAAGCGCCAAGAGCCCTGCGGTGTACATTCGAATAAACGAATTAAAAAGCGATACAAAAAGGGTGCTCCAAGAGCTTGAAAAAGATGAATTTCAGTGTATTCCTATCAATCAATTTCCTGAAATGTTTAGACTTCAACGGGGTAACAAACCAATCACCCAGTCAGAAGCGTATACACAAAATACCGTCTATTTACAAGGCTTATCCAGTGCATTGGTTTCTCGAATCGTGAATCCAGACCCCCAAGATATTCTATTGGATCTTTGCGCAGCACCAGGTAGCAAGACAACACACCTTGCCCAACTTATGAAAAATCAAGGAAACATCATTGCAATTGATAATCTGCCACTTCGAGTAATGGAACTAAAACGAAATTTAGTACGTTTAGGTGTTCGAAATACCCATGTTCTAATGGCTAATAGTTTCAGGCCCCCTTTTCGAAACGGGTTTCAAGGAGATTTGGTGTTAGTAGATCCGCCTTGTAGTAACACGGGCGTAATCCAGTCACGTCCTGAAGTGAAGTGGACTATGACCCTAGAAAAGATTCAGCGCCTTCAACGAGTTCAAACCAGTCTATTGCGGCAAGGAAGTCAACTAGTAAGACCGGGTGGTTCAATCGTCTATTCCACATGTTCAATTTCATTAGAGGAGAATGAACAGCTAATTAAGAAATTTCTTAAAGCAAACGCAGATTTCAAATTAGTGCCCACTGAGCCCTGGATAGGTTCAGAGGCTTTTGAAGGCTTATCAGAATGCCAACGACTTTATCCACATCGCGAGAACACTGAAGGATTTTTCATAGCAAAGATGAAGCGCATGATGACTTCAAATTTGAAATCCATTGAAGAGTAAGGTTGCTCAGATGAAAATAGGCCACATGGACATCCGTTTAGGCAAAGATAGTTGACGGAAAGGTTTGTCTTTGCTGGCATCATGTATTCGCTTGATAAGAGGTTCTAAGGGCATTGCTATGGTGGTAGCTTTCTTAGAAGTGGATTCATCCCGAATGGTAACGGGGATTGTCTTTGCACCCATTTCTTTATCCCCAATTACCGCAACAAATGGAATCCATTGTTTACCCGCATTTCGAACCTTCCAACCCACTGTTTTATTACGATCGTCGAGCACAGCGCGTATTTTCTCCTCACGTAGCTGATCAACTACTTGGGATGCGAAAGCCTCATGACGGTCAGCAACAGGAATAACGACAACTTGGACTGGAGATAGCCAAAGCGGGAGCATTGGAAGCTTCCCTTTATTTTGTCGTTTCACCGCACTTTCAAGGAGACCATAAATCAGGCGTTCAAGGCTACCAATACTTGTATGCACGATAATGGTTCCCACTTCTTCTCCCGCCGCATTGATGTAAGTTATGCCATACCGCTCAGCATCACTGACATCCAATTGTACTGTACTCAATTGCCCAGAGCCCTCTGCAGCATCAACAAATTGGAACTCGTTTTTGACATTCCAATAGTGCGCCATCTCAGGAAGTAACTCCACCAAAATAGGGCGATTCAAATCTTTGGCTAGATTAAGTAATAGATCTTGAGTGGATTTGTAGTATTCCTCAACTATCCGAATTACGAGTAAATACTCAATACCTAGTCCTTTGATGAGCTGGTCATAGAATTGGGTAATACGTGCAAACTCTTCCTTGCCCTGCTCGTAGTCAGCACAAAAACAATGAATATCAGGCATAGTGAAGGCACGTAATCTTCTTAATCCAACACATTCACCCCTCTTTTCAAGACGGAAGGAGGGGGAGAGTTCAAAGACGCGGATAGGTAGTTGCCGTTGAGCCATCTGTACATTTTTCATTGTTGAGAAGAGTCCAAAATCCCCTGCAAACCGAAGAAGTAATTCTTTATCCTTTCCCAATTTAATGCGATAATCCTTTTCTAGGAACTTCTCTGCTTGCTCCGCAATGTCTTTTTGACTTAATCGGTACATGAGCGGAGTATCAATCCGCATTGCCCCAATCAAATCAACCGCGATATAATGGACATAATCTTCAAGCAATTCCTTTAATAGCGAGCCTTTTGGATAGAACTTAAAATGTCCCACATCTGACGCCGGCTCATAATCAATCAATTCTAATTGCCGCATTGCACGAATATGGGGGGGTTCACCTTTTGCGCTACGCCCAAGTTCTTCTGTTTCTATAAAGGTGCGAAATTCACCTTTGATAGCTTCATAACTATCAAGGTCATCTAAGTTAAGAGGCTGTTCTACACCTTTTGTGTTAATAATCAAATATTTAGCCATGGCTAGCGCCCACCTGCGTATTGGCACTTATTCCTCGCCAAGTCTCGTTTCAATAGGAATAAAAGTTTCTATCCCAAACTTAGAGAGCAATGGGTGAAGTCCAATGTATTCAAACCTCGTACAAGAAAAGAGTCGACAAGCCTGTGAACTCCTCGAAGAATTGAGTATGGACGCTTGGCTCATATGGGTCCGAGAAACAAAACAGACAGCGGATCCTGCATTAGCGCTTGTGCTAGGAATTGATTTGGTATGGCAATCAGCGTTAATTTTCACGAAAGAAGGCCAACGAATTGCCATCGTTGGGAATCTTGACGCAGCTGGGATTGAACCTTTGGGGATTTTTCACAAAGTTATTCCATACACCCAAAGTATCCGAAAAGCCCTTCATACCACACTCAAAAAACTCAACCCCAACCAAATTGGCTTAAATTATAGTCGTGACAATGTAGCAGCAGATGGCCTAACATTTGGAATGCATAAATTGCTTTCCGAATACCTCGAGAAAACCCCATTTTGCAAACGATTTACCAGTGCTGAACCCGTGCTTACACGATTACGAGGGCGAAAAACACCTGAAGAAATACGTCGTGTACAAAAAGCAGTAAACATTACTGAGAAAATTTATGATGAAGCCAGAAAATTTTTGCAAGTCGGCCAGACAGAATTAGAGATTCACAAATTCTTTCACGACCGAATGAAAGAATATAATGTTACTTTAGCCTGGGGAGCTGCGCATAATCCATCCGTCGATGCAGGACCGAACAAGCAATTTGGTCATGCAGGACCCACAAAGAACGTAACAAAAGCCGGACACCTCTTACACTTTGATTTCGGAGTAAGGTATCAGGATTATTGTTCAGATTTGCAACGAATGTTTTTCTTCGGTTCTCCAAAGGATATTCCCAATGAAGTTCAAACAGCCTTCAATACGGTAAGAGATGCAATCCAAGCGGCCTATCGCTTCATTAAACCAGGCATCAAAGGACATGAAGCCGACACCATGGCCCGAACTTACATCCAAGAACGTGGATATGAAGAATATCAACACGCCCTGGGACATCAACTAGGGCAAGAAGCCCATGACGGAGGAACTATTCTCGGACCTCTATGGGATCGGTATGGATCAAGTCCAAAAGGAGAAATAGAGATAGGTAATATCTTTACCCTTGAACTTTATGTGACAACCAAGAACCATGGTCAAGTCAGCCTAGAAGAAAACATCCTGGTAACTAAAAAAGGGTGTAAATTCCTTTCAATACCTCAAACTGAACTCATTTGTATTCATTAACCGATCAGTTCTAGAAAATGTGGCGGGCCCGCAGGGATTTGAACCCCGGATCCCCAGATCCGCAATCTGGTGCCCTATCCAGCCTAGGCCACGGGCCCATTTTAGGGGAATCGCAGTAGGGTGTTAGAATCGCTATTTATAGCCTTTTCTCCCAAGAAAAACCAGCATTTGATCGACAAAGAATAGTTTATACTATGTACCGGCAAGAATGCTTCGCCAGGACTCAATATCTTCAAGTAACCCCTCACGATGCTTGGGGCTCAAATCCTGATTGATTTTATACCCCTCCAAAGTGCGAATCCAGCGAGCCCATGGCCCCATAAGTCTTGGGTCATGACCAACCAGACGATGAGATAATTCACGACGCCTACGCAGAGCATTTAAGACATCAATAGCTCGAGTACAGTTTTCAATTTCACGTTTCATCGCATCAACTTCATCCAAGGCAGGATTTGTACCATATTGCTCAGTATTTTCCGAAAAACGGTCAAGAATTGATTCAACCTCGATTGGTTGGAGGTTTGCAGCCCGAAGAGCTTCATCGGCTATCATGAGCGCTTTTTCTAAAATCGCTTTAAGTAAAGTCATTTTGTTTTGTGCAATTACATTTGGTGGATGTCCGAGCGTCTCAGCGCACTCTTGAATGAGTTTATCCAGTGTTTTTCGATGATCACGTATTTCTTTTTCATATGACATGAGGCTCGACCTTGAGGAAAATGCACAAAGTATAGGCTAGCGTCTGAAAGACATAACGAGAGAAGCGGATATAATAGTTTCTCGAATCAATCACTAGTAAAATCAAAGTTGAGTGAAAATTAGCCCTATTATTACACAGTTTGTAAAGGAAACTCGTTCAGCGTCTTATATGAGCCATCTTTATTGCTTACAATCATGTCGCTAAGTCTGACACCACCTAGTTCGGGAACAAAAAAGCCTGCAGCCAGATTAAACACCATACCAGGCTTAAATGGAATCTCTTCAGTGACTGTTATGAGAGGATTTTCGATTGGATGTAATCCAATACTATTTCCCATCTGAGGAATTAAATGCCGAAGATAACCATATTCATTAGCGATTCGACGTATGGTCAGAGCAATATCACGAACCAAGGTATCTGAAGTTAGGTACCTCTTCGCAGCAACTACTGCATCACGTGTGCAATTGAAAAGATTAGTATGCTTATCTGATGGTTTTCCAGTAAGAACAGTTCGTGTAAGAGTTGAACAGTAGTCATCATATATTGCAGATACGGAAATTATAACAAATTCATTGGATTCGATTTCTCGGCGACTAGCAGCGGCAAAGGGATAGCTAGCACGAGACCCAGAAGCTATTACCGTAGGATATCCTGTATGGGTTGCTCCAGCTCTCCTCAGAGTTCGTTCAACTTCAGCAGCTACCTCAATTTCTGAAATTCCCGGTTGTATGAACTCAAGGGCGGCACGTAAGCCGTTTTCAGAAATTTGGACTGATGCCTGGATTTTTTCAATTTCAGCGTCATCTTTCACCATTCTTAATTCAGCCATAGAACCTGAGATGTTCTTGAACCCAGCATCAGGAAGTAGACGTTTTAGCTCCTCAAATCGTCGAGCAGATATGTAATCTAATTCAACACCCATATCCAGGGAACGAAGTTTTAATTCATCAATGGCATCTTTGATACCGCCTAAAATTGTGGATTTAAAGCCCTCAGTTCCCTGTGGTTGATACGAGTTAACATTTTTTACCCAAGAATTTGTTTCAGCAAAATTCGATTCAACCTCTGGAACAATAAGGCGGGGTTCTGCATCCTGAGTGAGGATTGCCACTGATGTTCCAGTGATACTCGCAGGCTTATACCCGGTTAGATAACGAATGTTTAAGGGATCAAAGATAATAATTCCTGTAACCTCTTCTCGTACCATTATTCGTTTTGCTCGACCCACACGCATACTTGTAACACCGCCCTATCATCCTATTTAGTGAAATTAAATTTGTATCGTAATAATACCTAGACCATCAAAACTAACCCATAATTCTTTAAATACCATCAGATTCGTAGTTCAGTCAACTGAAGGGCCCGTGGCCTAGGCTGGATATACTGCATATTTGATTACAGATTGTAGTTTCAAGGGGCGACAGGTTCCGGACCTGTAGATCCCGCGTTCAAATCGCGGCGGGCCCGCCACATTTTCTAAGTTAATAGGCAATTCACAAAACCTTTTTTACGCATACTCTATTCTTGACTCTAAAATATTGGAATCTAATCTGTTATTTGATTGAGGTAACTGCTCAATTATCAAAAAAGGAGTGTAGACCTCACCTGCTATAAGTTTAAATCGTGCTCTATCAAGGACGCCCGTTGTAAGGAAGAATTGAAAAATGCAAATACAATCTCAATGCGTCAGTTGTTTGATATCTCGTGCATTTCAGGAAGTTCAATTAGCAACATCGGACTTGGATGTTCAACTGAAAGCCATGACAGAAGTTGTGAATATTCTAAGTATCTCCCTCAAGCAAGGAAGTCGATTAGAGAGGATTCCTGCTTACGTGGGAACACGCCGTGATCATATTATTCAAAACATAACCGGATGCGCTGACCCCTATGCCCAATTAAAAGAAAAGTCGAATGAAGCCGCATTAAAATTGTTGCCATCGCTTCAAAATATTTTTGAAGAGATTCGAAACCCACAGCAAAGATTTCGAAAAGCGTGTATGATCGCTTCGCTTGGAAACATTATTGAGTATGGAGTCGCCGGCCATGAAATTCCATGGGAAAATCTCTCAACATTAATTGTTCAAATGGAATCAGAACTCGCAATTGATCACATTCCAAAACTCACTATTTTGGCAGAGAATGCAAAGAGAACACTATACCTAACAGATAACGCTGGAGAGATAGTTTTTGACCGCCTCCTGATTCAGGCATTAACGGAACTAGGCTCCGAAGTCACGGTGGCAGTAAAGGGCACCCCAATTCTTAATGATGCTACGCTCTCAGATGCAAGAGCTGCAGGATTAATGGAAATTGCGGAGATAATAACAACGGGAGAAGGGGTTGTGGGGGTGTTACCTCAGTGGTGCTCTCAAGATTTCCTCACCTGCTACGAATCCGCAGATTTGGTGATTGCAAAGGGAATGGGGCATCACGAAACGCTCCCTGAATTTACTTTACCAACTTCAACCGCACATCTGCTTCGAACGAAATGTGAACCTGTTGCAAGATCATTAAAGGTTCCGAAAGATAGAAACATCGTAAATGTTTTGATTGATCACAAGGGTCCGCTTGGTTCTATAACTCACAAATAACCCCAGAGCAATTCATTTGAGTAAGACGAAAGTGGAGCATCATATTTCATCAGTGCTAATATAGTAGAATTCTCCACGTTGTTTTTGATCCCGATCAAGGCGACTGTCCTCTTTATTGACACGAGGTCTTCCCGTGGCATGGTCTCGACGAAATGTGACCCCCATATCCTTGAGAAACATATTCATGCCCGTTCGAAGATCGACTGGAGCTTGACAAAGACCCTCTAGGCCGGGTTTCCCGGAAAAAACAGAGATGGTATCCGCAAACGCAGAAATGGTAACCATATCATGCTCAACTACAAAAGCAGCCTTACCTTGGTCATGCACAATAGAACGGATTACCTTAGCAGTAGCAAGACGTTGTTCGATATCTAAGAATGCAGAAGGCTCATCAAATAGAAAGAGATCCGCGGGTCGAGCTAAGCATGCAGCAATGGCAACCCGCTGGAGTTCGCCACCACTCAATTCATTTATTTGCCTATCTTCAAGCGCATCTAGCGCTAGAGGTCGAAGTATATCGGATTTGAATACACTAGTAAGTACAAAAGCACCTCCAGCTGCGTGAAGCGTTTCCATAACAGTATTTTCACTCTCACCACTAAGATATTGTGGCTTGTAACTGACTTTCAAATCGGTTTCTGGGAGACTTCCATCATCTGGTTCCATATCTTGAGCAAGCATTCTAACAAAAGTAGTTTTCCCAATACCATTTGGACCAAGAACCCCTATAACTTCGCCTTGATGGACTTGTCCGGGCATTACTTGAAGTGTGAAATCCTCAAACCGTTTGACCATTGCACCATAATCAAGTAGCAATTCAACCGCTGTCCAAAACTCCGCAGTCGGTGGACGTGTTTCAAATTTAATTTCTTCATCTCTGAACCTAACATTACTGTCAGGGAGGTACCCATTCAGATATATGTTGATGCCTTCCCGCACACCATGCGGATTCGAAACAATCCCATATACACCTGGCTCACCATAAAAAATGCATACATAATCAGAAATGTAATCCGCGATTGCTAAATCATGGACAACGCTGACGACCATTTTACCTTCACGAGCTAGTGCACGAATTACACGTGCAGCTCGGACACGTTGATATACATCTAGATACGAGGTCGGTTCGTCAATAAGATAGACATCAGCATCACGCGCCATGACTCCAGCGATAGCTACGCGTTGAAGCTCGCCTCCACTTAATACCGATACTTCTCGCTGCAGGATGCTCTTTAGTTCCAATTGATCCGCAAGTTCCGGAAGTTTTTCCCGCTCATCAGTGGACGACAAAAGCTGTTCTACGGAGCCTGAATAAGCTTCAGGAATTGAGGTAACATTTTGAGGTTTATAAGCAACGGTTAAATCCCCACGGGAGGCTTGTTCTAAATAGGGTTGCAAACCAGATCCACGATAATGACGGATAATCTCAGTCCACTCTGGTGGATTCTCAAAGTTGCCCAGATTAGGTTGCAGTTGTAATGCAAGTATTTTCAGAGCGGTAGACTTTCCGGTTCCATTGGCACCTACTAGACCAGTCACTGATCCTGGGGCAGGAATAGGCAATCGGAAAAGTTTGAAGCTATTCGGCCCATAACGATGAGAAGTTTCGGAATCCAATTCATCTGCAAGGTTGATAATGCGGAGCGCTCTAAAGGGACATTTTCGTGTACAAATACCACAACCGGTGCACAACAATTCAACAATCCGCGGTTGGGCATCTTTCTTTTTTTCGAAGACAACAACTTCATCGCCCATACGCTGAGGAGGACAGAACCTTTGACATTCCTTTGTACATTTAGCAGGATTACAGGCTCTTGGATCTAAAACTGCGACACGCAAAGAACATACACTCCGAGAATGTCGAGCCCTATCCAGGTTTTTAGTTTTGTGGGCATGCTAGTATCGAATGACTTATTCTTGTGTACGAAGCCAACTAGCACGTTGATAAAGGAACTTCAATGCTAAGGCAGCACGTTTAGGTGTTGGAAAATGCGCTACACTCCCTTTGGTGAGAAGCGGAATGCCTTCTTCAACAATGTCGGCCGCGAGTAAACAGGCTGCAAGAGGTTTTTGAGGATTTGCTAACTTTGCAGTCACCAAACTTTTGGAAATTTTTCGGATATCAGAAAAAGCCGTTGGCACGCAGAGAACAAGCACCATATCAATAGTCGAGTTGGTAAGAAGCATCTCCGTGACCTTACGGTACACTTCAGGAGATCCTTCAGGACCAACATCAATTGGATTTTCCATTGGGCATACAGGAGGTAGAAAAGCTTCAAATTGCTTAACCAAGTGAGAAGGGAAGGGATGTACAGTGAGACCAGCTCCTGCACAGGCATCCACTGCAAGTACCCCGGGTCCTCCACTATTTGTAACAATTCCAACACGGTTACCTTGCGGTAGAGGTTGCGTTGCCAATATCATACAGGTATCAATGAACTCATCAAGTGTTTTCACTTGAAGAATTCCTGCTTGGCGAAAAGCACCAGTATAAATTACCTGTTTGCCTGCCATTGCCCCTGTATGTGTCCGGATGGCACGAGACGCCGCGACAGTGTCCCCAGGCTTGAGTACAACGATAGGTTTGGTTGGAGAAATTAAATGTGCTATAGAAAGGAGCTGCCGGGCATTTGCTACTCCCTCTAGATAACCTCCAATAAGTTTGGTGTGCTCATGGGTTTGGAAATACTGCAATACCTCTTCAGGCCCTACATCTGTTGCATTCCCATAACTCACAAACATGCTGAACCCAAGACCTACCGCCCGTGCCATTGCGAGTACAACAGCACACATCGCCCCACTTTGAGAGAAAAATGCAAGATGCCCTTTCTGTAAACGATTTTCAAAACTCGCATAAATTTGCTCCCACGGTGATGCAAAACCAGCACAATTAGGCCCAAGTAGTCGCATACCATATTTCTGAACTCGTTTTTTGAGCTCCAGTTCAGTTCGAACATCACCAAGTTCGCTAAACCCGGAACTCATCACTATAGCTGAACCAACCCCCTTTCGACCACAGGCATCAATAGCTTGTAGAACCCGATCCTTACGTACGACAATGATTGCAAGGTCTACCTCATATGGCACCGCCTCAATCGAGTCAAATACAGGCAAGTCTTGAAGTCTTTTGAGTCGAGGATTAATTGGGTATATTGGACCCGGAAATTTCCCAAGTAGAAGGCTATGAACGACCTGATATCCAATACGATTTTGTTTATCCGACGCACCGATGACAGCAATCGACTTCGGATTAAATAGTGATTTCAAAGATCCGAAGGACACGATTTACACCCCAGGATTTGTATCCAAACTGCATTTTAGCGTTTGAGTCTGAACATCTGGAGGGCAATACCCTTTGATACTTTAAGACTTACTGGATAACCTGTTTTCCTAAGAAAAAGAAATTATATTTGAATTTAGAAAAATTCGACTACCCGGGCTATTTCCCGCTGGCGAGATCTAAGGGTGACTTCAGTAATTCCTAATGCCGTCGCTACGGCTTGTTGTGAACGGGTTTCTCCAAGTTGCTTGGCGGCAAGATATATTGCGGCGGCAACATAGCCTTTTGGATCTTTCCCAGAAAGTCGAAGTTTCTCAGATGTAATACCCAAGATTTCTATGGCCCGTTGTTCTACGAGAGCCGTAAGACCAAGTGCATTGGCAAATCGTGGAACTATTGTGGCAAGATTCTGGCGTTTGGGTTTAAGATTTAGGGTTTTCACCAAGAGAACATAACAGCGTTTTATTACCCGTTCTTCTTCACCGGAGGTTTTTAAGACACTATCTAACGTCAAAGGAAAACCGCAAGTCTTTGCACCAGCAAAAACACATGCAGCGACCATAGCCTTGATACTATGTCCACGCAATAGGTCATGCTTGTAGGCTTTTCGGTAATAGATCGCAGCAGTTTCGCGAATATGCCCAGGTACACTTAACTTGTCAGCTAAGCGTCGGATTTCAGTAAAAGCAATAGTAAAGTTCCGACGGCGCCATGTTGACCGAGAGTTCCAGCGTAAAATTCGTTCAAGACGCCCTGCCCGTTCGGGAGATATATTGTTCCCGTTTATATGAGTTGACACTTTTGTTGATAAACCAAAGTCGGGAAGCATTTGAGAAAGGGGAAGACCGTTGGTACTTCGTTGGGCTTTTTCTTCTGGCGTAAAAGCTCGAACTCCTGCGCGATGATCAATCATTGCTTCCGAAAGTACCATACCACACCCGGTACAGATTAGTTCACCACGTTGAGGATCATGAACAATATTTTGTGAATGACAATCGGGGCAGCGTGCGACATCGGAATGTTTTGCTGCAATGATATCATTTTTTGAATACTCTACAGTCAATAAGACTTAACCTCAAACGAGGAATGGCGCTAACGATTTTTTATAGCTCCGCAATAATAGCACAAAAAACATCAACTTAAGTTTATAAAGCACAAAGTTTTTCATGGATCTTGACTTCGATGAAAATTCTAGACCGCCAGCTTGAAAGAATGATAGCAGAAGACATTCTCGCTGCAATTTCTCAGGGTAACTATAATTCAGCCTCAGAAGCGATAAGGCAGGTATTAGAAATTCTGTACACAAAAATTCCAGATGCCCGACGAACATCTTATGGCCGAGTTTTTACTATCAAAGTATTAAGTGAATATCTCTTCAGACAACTTAACACACCAGAGTACGAACTTTTTGAAAATGCATCCATTTTGTTTAATGAATGCCGCGAAAACTGGTGCAAAGGCGTAGCCTTGGGGGTTCTTTCATTATTTGGATTAGAAAACTATCATGGGGTGCTTCCCCATTTTGAGATTGCAGCAAGATCTCCGCATTGGGAAATACGGGAGTTTGCGCAAATGTTTTTTCGAAAACTAATCCAGAAGTATCCTCAACCGATACGAGAATACCTATTAGTTTTAGTTAATTCAGATGACCCTAATATCCGTCGTTTTGTAGCTGAAACACTGCGACCCGTCCAAGAGAACCAATGGATTTACGACAAGCCAGATTACTCTTTAACAATTCTAAAGCACCTATTTAGTGAACCGGTTAGGTATCCGCGAACCTCGGTTGGAAACAACCTTAGTGATTTATCAAGACGTCTTCCAGACCTTATCTTTGAAGTAGTAGAGGAACTGGTTGAACGGACCAATCCGAACTCATTCTGGATTGCCTATCGAGCCTGTAGGAATTTAGTAAAAAAGGATCCAACCAAAGTAATGGACATCCTGCAAATCGATGAGTATCGTTACAAGAACCGCGTTCATCGACGAAGGGATTTGCAGGCAAGATAGCTGGGAAGTAGATAGGCTTTCTTCAACATATACCCTCTCTTTCGAGTAGTTCCCTGATAGCTTTATGGCGATTGCTGGTAAAATATTTGTGGTGTTTATTAATTAGCACCCTAACAGTCTGAATGTGCTCATGGCGGCGGATACTACGTGTGGTTAAGTCGACTTCCCTGAGATTATTGCCTGTTATCAAACAAATGATAATAGGGGTACCAACAGAGATGTAGGTCTCCCAAAGAGTTAATGGAAAAGTTTCTTTCAGCCATTTGACAATCACATTATGATCAACGGCTTTTTCGTTCCAAGTAATTCGTGCCAGAAATGGGATGCTTCCAGCGGCATCTAATTCGAGCAGAGCACGAAAATAGATTGCGTTACTTTCAACTAATTCATTAACCAGCTTACGAGCTCTTTTGGCTGTGAACCCAGCCTTTTCTGCAAGGGATGCAATAGACATTCGGGGATCATCAATGAGATAATTGATCAGGCGAAGATGAAGGCGTGAGAGGTTCATTGTATCTCCAGGTTGATCTAATAATTGGTGCATTTCTACGCGTTCTACACAATTGAAACTGCGGAGGTAAGCACCGATATCCCAAAGTTCTTGGGAATTTCGGTATTCAGCAACGAGTGCGTAATGAGCCCCTGAGTATGAAGCGGCAGCAATAATTTTGTCATTTTGACCCAGTTGTAAAACAAATTCTTCTTCATCTTGAGAGCCATCGGTCTCTAACAGGCCAAATAGAGGATTGGCCCCAATCATCGCACGTGAGAAAAGAAGAGTATAACCAAATATTACACCGCTTTCTTCTAATTTTTTTACACGTTTCTTAATTGCACTCGATGAAATCCCATACCGTTTAGACAAAACTCCAAATGTAGTTCGGCAATTAGCGGCGAGATCACTTAGAATTCCCTTATCGATTCTATCCAATTGAACACCAGCGTTTCGCAGTTAAATCATTTCTTGAATTAAAGTATCTCTAAACTCACACTATCATGAACTGATAAGGCTTTTAGAATTATGCAGGAGGTATTTGACCTACTTTCCAATATGATTCTGGTACAATATTTGTAGTGTCAATAAGTTGGTCTTTGATAGTAAGAAGCTTTGAATGGGCATCTTTAAACTCTTGGTGAGGAGTAATAAGTAAAACACAATCAGCTTGCATAACTTTCTCGAAAGTTGCTGGAGTAAAACCGTATCCCTGTAATTCTTTTTGAGTATAATATGGATCATAGGCTAGAATTTTTTTAGTTTGATATTCCTGGAGCTGTTGAAGAATAGAGAGGCTAGGTGCGAATCGGGTTTCTTTCACGTCCCCGCGAAAGGCGATGCCAAGGAGGCCTATTGTAGAATCTTTAAGAGCTTTTCCTTTTCGATTGAGAAGGCGAATAGCTAATTCTACGGTATGGGCGGGCATACTGTCATTGATGTGTCGGGCGTATCGGATAAGTGTCCCATTCACACCAAGCTCTTTAGCCTTGTTAATGAGGAACCAGGGATACACAGGGATACAGTGGCCTCCTACGCCTGCGCCTGGACGATGAATGTTATAGTACTGACTCATTTTATGATTTGCAGTTGCTATAACTTCCCATGTGTTAACACCTAATGGTTCACAAATTTTTGCTAAGAAATTAGCATAGGCAATGTTGACATCGCGGTAAGTTCCTTCAGCTACTTTGACGAGTTCAGCAGTAACGAGAGACGAAGTAGGAACTACTTCTCCAAAAACCTTGTAAACTCCTACAGCTGCATCTAAACTGGCTTTGTCAATACCTCCAACGACCTTGGGCAGGTTATACAAATTTTGTAATACATAACCAACCATGAGTCGTTCAGGGCTATGGGCTAAACCAAAGTCCGTTCCCGCAACGAGCTGACTTTCTTTCTCCAAGATTGGCTTGATTATTTTTTCAGTAGCACCAGGTGGCATAGTAGTAGATGTGATTACCAGATCGCCCTTCGCTAATCCTTTTCCAACTAATTTTGATGCGTGTTCAATAAGGGAGTAGTCTTCACGACCCTGATAACCAACTAGTAGAGGAATAAGTAAAACTATGACATCCGCATCCTTGGCCGCAGCAACACCATCTGTTGTGGCTCGAAAACGTCCTTCCGTCACGACTTTTTTCAAGAGAGCAGGAATCTTTGGCTCACCAACAAGAGGTGATTCCCCGCGATTAATTTGATCAACGACGTCTTGTTTTCTGCGAACCCCCACAACGTTAGCTCCTTCACTAGCAAAGGCAACGGCAACGGGTAATCCCATGTTCCCTATGCCTACCAAATCAATAGTAACTTTCCCTGCTCGAAGAAGAGTCGTAACTTCTTCAGTGGTTTTGCCATACACTTTGACCATTCAGGCAACCTCGCGCTCCTAAGCTTCACAAGTAAACTCTTAAGCATTATTGTTTTGAAGAATTTGCAATGAAAACTCAAGAGAAATAAGGAAAACGCCAATTTATTTTTTAACTTCAAGTTTTTCAATTAGAAAAGCAAATATCATGGGGAGAATGACATCAAGCCGATGAGTCCAGAAATGATTTGCCCCTTTAATGAGCCGAAGGTATTTTTCCTTTACTTGCAGATGGGCAAAAATAGCCTCAGCTTCAACATAATGAACTGATTGATCTTCACGTCCATGAAGAATATAGGTAGGACAATTGACATATCGAATAGATTCGGTCACAATATTTGAATCAAGGTCGGGGAGGCGGAGTGGAGCACTAATGGTTACAAGAGCAGCTGGTGATGCATCCATAGCAGCCGCAATCGCCATACTACCACCAAAACTATATCCCAGAAGAGCAATACGAGTTGAATCAGTATTGGAGTGATTGCGAAGAAACTTCACAGCGCCAATTGTATCTTGAACCTCACCAATACCTTGACCAAATTTTCCATCGCTATTACCAACGCCACGGTAGTTGAATCGGAGAGTATTGAACCCCTTCGTAAAAGCAATTTGCTCAATAGCTAATAGGCGACTATCATCCATGGTTCCACCAAACAGGGGATGTGGATGACACAGCACTAATCCAGGCTGATGCTCTGCTTCCACAAGGGTGAGCTGCCCCTCAAGAACCAGTTGGCCAACTTCAATACTCACCACCTTGGCGCGCGTTCCCTGTTGCTTCAAGGCCTTTCGCGAACTGAACACCCTTGTATACACCCCAATATTCTCATGCCATTATTGATTCGAGCTTATCACATCCTTTTAAACCTGTGTTCCAAGCACGAGAAACACTTCAAAGTAAAGCAGGAATAGAAATATTGGATATGCAAAGCCACCAAATTCATAAAGTGTTAATCGGAGTGAAAACAACAGGAGAGTAGCCATTGACTAAACCAAAAACTAAGTATTTCCATGAAACTCTTGGTCTAAATGTTATAGACAGCCATTCACATTATATTTCATTTGCAACCTTTCAATCCTTGCAGGTGAGCACTAAAGCTATTCAGCGACGTATTCGGACTCGTACAGATATGACGGAAGTTGATGTTCCCCGTCAAGGAGAAGATTTTGCGAAACGATGGGTTGCGGAGTTAGATCGATATGGGATTGAACGGATTGGGATGATGGTGGGGCCCGAGTCTTGGGAAGAATTTTCTGACGCTATTAGACGATTCCCTAATCGGTTTTACGGCTATGCCAATATTAATCCACTTCTTCCTGATGCCGAAGAACAGGCAAGATTTGTGATCCGGAAGTTAGGTTTCCATGGCTACAAGCTCTATCCTGTCGTCAACAATTTCTACACTTATGATGAAGAAGCATACAAGATATACCGGATAGCTGAGGAACTAAAAGTTCCTGTTCTTCACCATTTTGGCGTCTCAATTGGAGCTAACGTTGATCTCCGTTATGGAAATCCCCTAAATTTGCAGCCTGCAGCTCGTGACTTTCCTGAAGTAAAATTCGGAATTGCACACCTTGGAGCGGGAATGTTCCGGGAGACCCTGTTGCTATTTTATCAAACAGATAACGTTTACGTTGATACATCAGGATCGAATATTTGGATGCATTACATACCATACCCATCGGATTTAGAGGGTATAATTGAACGTACACTTAAGGCAGGAGGGCCAAAGCGGATAGTGTTTGGTACGGATAGTTCGATGTTTCCGCGAGGTTTCCGTTATGATATTCTTGAATCGCAACTAAGAATCTTTAAGCGGTTGAAAGTATCTGAAGAGGACATTGAAAGGATTTTTGCAGGAAATATTCGAGAAATTATGATGCGAGAGTAGTTCTAGCTTTTAGTCGAGAGTTCCTTTACCGAGCTGGGTGTTTCTGTTTGTGGTTGTTGGCGTTTTAGTGGAGTCTTTGAGTCGATGCTATAAATTGCCTTGATGATAAGCTTTCCATCACACCGAGGACAAGGACCAATTTCACGGAATACATGGTCACCAGATTCATAGGGACCTTCTGATTCAACTTTGCATTGATCACAAACGATGAGACGACGAACTTCAGCAAATTCTAATTTAGCAGGAGAACGAGTGCTCCGATACACAAGAAATACGAAAATTGCTAAGATTGCGATGCTGATTCCCCAAAGAAGTACATTAAAGGGAAACTCCTGAAGAAAACCTGTAACAAGGAAAACCAGGACAAGTGTTACCAGAAGTGCCCACCAAAATTGACTAGAGGAGCGGGTTGCAGCAATTTCAGGACCTGGTTGACCACTTGAGTATATCATGAGTTATTCAGCTCACTGAGAAGCTCACCGTCACTTCACGCTTTTAATCTGATGGTTGAGCATAACTACGTGGAAAATTAAGGAGGATTAGTTCTTTGGTCTTCGTAATCGCTGGATAAATGATAGTGTTTCTTCTATTTCTCGTTCACGGGCCTCAATTAAAGGCCACATTGATAACCCCATACTCTCTCCTGAGATTTCGGAGAATACATCAATGAAGAGGCCCACCTGATAGGCATATAAATTCGACACCGTTTGCGAAGGACGACCATGTTTGATGTGAAATTCTACTAGGGCGTAATCACTCCATCGCCGATATGTTTCACTTTGCCAAAGAGTAGCTGCATCCAGTGGAAAGTGCATTAAGGCATTTTTCTTTCCAACATTGGGGTATAGGAATGGCGCTTGGAAGGGATTTCGTACATTCCATTCAATATGAAGTAAATCCTGAGTCTTTAGTGGATGAAGCTTACAAGGAAGAGCTATTTTATCCCGACGAATTTCAGCAGTTGAAAGATCGTATGAATGCCACTTTTTGGGGATATGTAGGGTAATAGGGCCATCAATGCTTTGAAGATTATTTATATGGCTTATACGACGGTCACTTGGAACTTCTTTATAATGATAGCTACCTCCAAACGCTTTGGTCATATAATCTGCCATGGGGTTGAAATCGTCGGGTGTAATTTGTATATCTTTACTATCCCAATTGAGAAAGCTGCGAATTGTATGACCAGGGCGTTTTCCTTTAAGTAATGGTTTAGCGCCGTAATCAGCATTGAATGTGATAATTAAGGGCACGAACTCTTTTCCTTCCTTTCGAACAATCACATATACTGGTTCATAGTCGTAAAGGTGACGGGGAAGTAGTTGAAGAGGCCAGTATGCAAAGTATTGAATACAGTAAACGTTGGAATCAGCAGGATCTCTACTCACCCGATATTTAATCACACATGTTGGAGTTTCCTCAAAAGGAAAGATGGCCCGAAATAGTGATTGGATATAATCCTGAAATTCTTGGGCGTAATCTTTTCGAAGCCGTTCACGAATCTGGTTGAGGACCCGATACATTTCCTTGTCCCAAGGAATTTCACTTTCCGGTAGATTAACACCAAGGACAGCAAGTTTCGCGCCTGTTAGGTTGTCGGGAAACTCTCCAAGACTGAATAAAAAGAGGGCATCGGTTATTCCTGCAAAATCACGACTTTTAATACGATCCTTGATGGACGCTAGAAAACCACTTGGTGGGCCACGCAGCCCAAGCTGTCTAGCCAAGTCGTCTTGTTCTTCTTTGATAAGGCTAAGATCAGCATAGAGAACGGGGCAGAATTGCTGGGCAAGTCGGTATTCGTCATCGGTTGGTTTACGGAGAGCTGGTTTAAACCCTGCTAATGGAAATGCCTTTTTCCAGCGTTTCATAATTTTCTCGCCATTAGTCATCGTTTATGGCTCCAGTCTCTTCCACCAGAAATAGCATAATAACTAATCGTTATGTACTTTTGGGTCACAAAAAGGCAGCGTTGGAATGTAGATGAGAATAGAAGAGTTTATTTCCGCTAATCCCATGACCAAAACTTGTGACCGCCTTAACAATTTACGACGCAGATGGAGCAAGGGACATATCCGATATTGTTGCGCTCAACCGTCGAGATTGGGAAAGTGAACAGAAAGCCCCTAAAAAAACCAGAGCTAGCTCTCGGAGACCTTGGAATAAACTCTCCCGTATTGAACGTTGGAAACAAGGTGGACCTTGGCTTGATCCCGATACCTTTGCACTACATTACCAGATTCAAAAAGAATCAGGTGGTAGTGTTCTAATAGCCCGAATTTCAGACACGATTGTAGGGGAACTCGATTTATCAATTGGAACCTCGACAACATTAGAAAAATGCGCACACATTACCTGGATTGTCATAGATCCAACAAAACGTCGCGAAGGCATTGGTTTACAATTACTAAAACATGCACTTTCCATTGCTCGGGCTCAGAATTGCCGATTTCTTACAACAACCACGGATAATGTTGAGGCACGTAGGTTCTTTCAAGCAAATGAATTCCAATTTGTTGATTATGAAGCCACATTTACCAAAAAACTAACAACACAAGGTAAGATGCTCAATGATGCTACACACATTCAACACTTTCCCCTAGAATGGAAGCCCCGCGTTCATACCCCACTAGGCTTTATTCCATTTCTTGGAATAAATTATCCAGCCGAACAGATCTGGACTTATCTACGCTACACGAATCAATTATACACAATGCTAAACTCTGATTTACCGCGTCCCCATCTATGGCTATTACGGCATAACGAAGCAGAAGCACTTACAGTTGATGGAAGAACCATTAGAATCTGGGTATCAAAGAAATGTCGTGATGATTCTCAGTTTTTAACGAAGACATTAGTTGCAACTGAGGCTTTGAGTACAAAAAACGGGGTAACGGAATTGACAGTTTTTGCACGGGAAAACCAATTTCAACTCCTGCAGGAAAACGAATATGATCTACTCCAAAAACGCCCAGTCCTCATGCTGCGAGTATAACTATTCAGAATGGAATGCGCGCCCATTAATCATCCGAAATTGATGCTCGGAAGCTGAAAGAATTGCGTTTTGATGACTTACAACGATTATTTGTGGAAATGTCCGAGATAATTCATCTTGTAAGAGTCGGATGATGTTGTCTCGTCGCTGAATATCAGAACCTCCAAATGGCTCATCGAGCAGAAGAAACTGCGGAGTGGCACCACGCCCTTCTGGAAGTAACGCAATGGCGAACCCTAAACGGAGCGCTAAAAGAAATTGGTCTTCCGTACCTCCACTATAGAGGTTTGCTTCTACATACTCACCTGCAGTTGCAGAATATACCTTGAGACTATAATCTTCGCTGAGCTTCGGAAATCGATATTTCCCATCAGTTATTGTTGCTAACAATCGTTCCATGACCTGAACGACTCTTGGCCGGACTTGCTCACGGCCACGTTCAGCGACTTCACGAATAAGGTCAATGGTTAATCGCCCAGATTTGATATTTTCGTCAAGGCGAGCTACCTCTTTTTCCTTGGCTGTAAAGGCTTCTTGTACACCCGCATATTCTTTGATAAGCAGTAATAATTCTTCAATCCGATCTGCTGTATTTTTGCGAAAGGCCTGGAGTTCAGCTTTCTTTTCGCCTAGCGTTTGGATTTGTTCCTCAAGATTGTGAAACAAATCCTCTGAATACTCTCCGATTTCTGTAGGTAGTTCAGGGAGTGTTAATGTTTCAAGTTGCTCTCTAAGTGAGGAGATTTCTGTTTCTATCTGTGTGAGATCTTTTTCGGCTTCAGTTAAACTCACCATTTGATCATTGACGGTTTGTAGCTGATCAATTAAAGAGCGTTGATTCACTTGAAGCTGCATGATTTTCTGTTCGATTTGGGCTACTACCCTTTGGAGACCAGCCGGGTCGATATCATCAGAAAGGGTAATGTCGCTTAGTATGTCTTTTGAAAAATTACTTAGTTGCTGCAGCAAATCCTGTGCTAATTGATGTGTTTGGCTCTCTAAGTTCAGGTACTCATTTTGTTGTTTATTAAGCTGATCTTCAAGTGCATCTTTTGTTCGATACGCAGCCACTTGTTCTCCAAGTTTGTCTTCTTGATGTCTTAGCTCAGTTAATTGAGTACCAGCACGGCTATACGCCCTGTAAGTTATTCCTAAATACCCAAGAAAGGGAATTGAGGCAATTAGTAGGATTCCTCCAACTATCAAATTGAAGAAGAGGGCCATGATTCCTGCTGCTAGTAACCCGATTGAGGGAAGATACAACAGGGGTGAGAAGATTCTTCGTTGACTAGCTTCAATGTGTAATCGTTTTGTTTGGATTTGTTCATATTTTATGACCACATCTTTGCTAATAGCGAAATCACCAATTTGTTGATTTAATCTTGTAATGGCTTCAGAAGTCATTTGTTGTTGGTCAGTAACTCGTTTGAGCTTGGTAGAAATCGCCTGGGCTTTTTCAAAGTCGTCAACATCAGTTTGAAGATTGGTCAACTGCTTTTGTTGGATTTGGAGCTTTTTCTGTTGTTTTTGGAGATTAGTTCGACTTTTTAACTGCTTTTCCAATCGTTTTTGGGTCTCTAAGTGATAGTCTAATTCTCGTTGATGATCAGCTTGAACTTCTTTAGCGAGTCTATAGGCTTTAACAGCGTTGTATGTCTTTTCCGTTTGAGCAAATGATTGGCTGACTTGCTTGAGTTGTTCTTCATATTGCTTGAGTTGTGCTTGTTTGGTTTCGAATTCTTTCTTATTTCTGAGAACATCATCTTTTCGTTGCCGTAATTGAACAAGAGCATCCTTTTCAGTTTCGAGGATTTTTTTCAAAGGTCTTAAGTCGTTTGTTAGTTTATCATCCACCCGGGTGAAACACTCTCGACTCATCATTGCATTAATAACGTGTCGGCGATCCATTTTCGCCATTTGGGTTAAACGATCCAATCTTTTTGCAGAACAATATTGCTAGCCAACAAATCACTAAGTCCAATACCATTTAGAAGACTGTTAATTTCTTGATCAACGTTTTTTACACCAGTAGCAAGTAATGTAGACTGCCCCGTTGCAGATATTTTATGGAGTTGAGCTTGACTTGGTCGTTTTCGAAAGAGTTGGCGGGTAATTCGGTAAATTGTATCGTCAATTTCGAGAATCAGTCGAAC
>JBHLSA010000007.1:0-3792 GCA_048882025.1 Candidatus Thorarchaeota archaeon
AATTGCTTTATTCATCATTTCAAGAAGCTTAGCACTAACCATAATAATCCCTCATTTCTGTATTGTGTTCTTCATCTTTTTAAATAAATCTCTATACTAGTCTTGGGTGTAACCCCTAGAGCCATCTCTTTCTTTTGAAAAATGCCACTAAAATTAAAGCTACAATTATCATTGACAACCAGATAAGAGGGTAGGCGACCGGTATTTCAAGTTCTGGCATATATCGAAAATTCATTCCATATATTCCAGCGATTAAAGTGAGAGGAATAAAGATAGTAGCAATGATTGTGAGGACTTTCATGACCTCATTCATTCGATTGCTGATACTAGAGAGATAGATGTCAAGCATCCCTGATAACATATCCCGATAGGTTTCAATTGTTTCCATAACTTGAATAGTATGATCGTAGACGTCACGAATGTAGATGAGGAGCTTCTCATCGACAAGTGCATATCGACCGCGTTCCAATCGGCTCACAACTTCTCTGAAAGGCCAAATGGATTTTCTTAGAATGATTACATTCTGTTTCATTTGGTATATTGCGTGCAGGGTGTCTTGTGTGGGATTACTAATTAATTCGTCTTCTAATATCTCAATTTTATCACTGATTCTTTCTATCACAGTAAAGTAGTTATCCAAAATTGCATCTAAGATCGCATAAGCAAGGTAGGAATTATTCATTTGCCGAATAATTCCTTTGTTATTTCGAATTCGATCCATGATTGGTTCTAAAATTGCTTCTTGTTGTTCTTGAAAAGTAATAACAAAATTCGATCCTAAAATTATACTAATTTGATTTGAGTTAATATCTTCTTCAACGAAGTCAACATTTTTTACCACTAAAAAAAGATAGCCACCATAATCTTCAATCTTAGAACGTTGAGTAGTATTCAATATATCTTCTATCACGAGTGGATGAAGCTTAAAGTGCTCTCCAAATTGCTCCAAAAGCTTTACTCGCTTAAGACCAACAATTTTGTACCAAGTTACCTTGGGACTTTCCTTATCGGGAATATATTTTTTTACGGTTTTTACTTCTTTTTCAATCAGGCTTTTTTCATCATACTCAATAACTAGTATTTGTGTTTCTTCCGGCTTCTTCTCCCCAATGTAAACTGGTGTTCCTGGAGGAAGACCGGATTTAATCGATTTTTTTCGAGACACATGTAACATCGAAGGCACCATTCTAAGTGTTCGTTGATTAGAGGCGTTGGCTAACGTAAAGTTTCTCTATAGTCATATTAGAAAATTATTGTATTCATTTATTTTCGGTAAGAAATATAGCATTAAGTATTTCATCCATAAATTTTGGTTTGAATTCAAGAATTTTTCTAGCTTTGTCAGAGAAAAGAATAAAATTATACGTAAAGGCAAATTGCTCAACTTCAGTGATTTCGTATAGGGGTTGGAACCCAAACTTCTTTGCCCATTGTTTGCAAACCTGATCGAAAGCCGTGCGCAATTTTTGTAAATCTTGGCTAGTATGAAACGCCATTGAAAAAACATATCGTACAACCTTCTCCACCCCAATAACTTTGCTAACCTGACGGAGAACCTTCTTTTGTAATGCATCTGCTTTCTCGACGTTTTCTAATAATCCTTCGAGCTTTTGTTTTTCAAACATGAAATTTGTAACATCGGAATCGAGGACTACGTTGTTTGGTACAAGAATATCTGAGCCATCTGGTTGTAGAAGCTTTGTGTAGTTCATACTGATTTCTTTTACTACGCCTTCAATACTCCCAATTCGCACATAATCTTCGACATGAAATGGTCTTGAAAAAATCACATAAAGCCCTGAAATAAAATTCCGTACAGCTTGACCAATGGCTAAGCCAATTGCGGCTCCAATTATTAGTGAACTCGCCCCCAAGATTCCTACAAAATAAGAATAAATTTCTGGCAGAGCAATAACGAAAGCCAAAAGACCAATATAAAGGAAACCCAATCCAAACGCTAAAATTAATCCGTTTATTGCATCCGGAGGTACTCCTGCATTTCGAGCTCTTCTTTTTAGCACCCTTCGTATAAGCCCATAGACAATTAGCAAAATAATCCAAACAAAGATTACACCAATTATAGGGAGAATCTGATCACCCCAAGCATCCCACCATATTAGAAAAGCTTGAAGAGCCGCCGCAAAGGGATCAGTTATTTGCATCATATACACTTCTGCAAAGATAATTTTTTCAAAGCGCATTACGATTTTGATTAATTGTGATTAAACTTTCTTTTCATTTATATTAGCTTAGGTAGATGGCTTCATTATTTTTTACTTATTTAAACACAAATATCGAGAGTTATCAAGGCCATTTCTGCTTTATTAAAATTGATTGTAAGAAGATAGATTATCAAATAGAGTTTCAATTAGTCGTTTTTATTTTTGCAAAAGGAACACCCCTTGACCCAAACCTTTCGGCAAGGCTCTCCGAATTCTGAGTCAAATAATTAATAGATAAGATTAAGAACTGCAAAATAATGTGAAGTAGTAAAGGGAGTTAAAAGAAGCGACTTGATAAGAAGCTGAGAGAGAAAAAATGGAGCGGATAGAGCGGTATAAGCAATTGGCGAAATTCTCACACTCAGGGGCTATCGCTCGTCGCTATTTTGCTACTAATGCCTTTGATGGCACCCTAACAATTTTTGGTTTGATACTTGGAAGCTATTTTACGGTAATACTTAATCCGATTACTGTTTTACGAGCAGGACTTGGGGCATGTATTGCTATGATGTTTTCTGGGTTTGCGGGAACCTATTTCGCAGAGCGAGTGATTCAACGTGAACAATTAAGGCAATTAGAAATGGCTATGCTTCGAAAACTCGATAAAACATTACCCAGCAAAGCATCCCGATTTGTAATAATTTCTGCAGCACTGGTTGATGGCGTAGCCCCCCTGACAACAGGTGTGATTTGTCTTATTCCGATAATTGCTTCAGTAATGGGAATAATTGTATGGGACTTGGCTGTATTGATATCCGTTATAATTGGATTAGTCATACTCTTCTTTTTAGGATTCTATATCGGAAGAGCTGCAAGAGTAAATCCTTGGGCCCAAGGCTTCCAAACATTCATTACCGGAATTGGAACTGCTATTGCGATTATTCTACTACAACTAGCCATATAAAAAATGCAAATGTGAATTCCTAAGTAAAGTAAAAACCCATAAAGAAATTGTTGAAATGTATCATAAGAAAGGAAACGAATTATCATGAAACTTGGAGAAATATTAACAAAAAGTAAAAGCCGTCTATCAAGCTATGGGATTAGTTATCGTCATCCATTTGAGATCTATTTTGATTTATTCCTGGCTGATGATGAAATCAAACCGGTCCATGTTAGCTCTATATTAGTGTTAACGGATAAACGTCCACGTTCATTGATTGCCATCGCCTATGCCCTTCGGCTAGCGAAAGCTCTTAATGCGAACCTCATAGCAATTACACTGGGTCTGCATCAAGAGCTGATAAAAGGGGAAGCAGAGAGCAACAATGTAAACCTTGCTTTCATAAAATCATTGAGTAAGCAGCCCACAATAGAGTATATCCAAGAAGTTATTCAGAATTATGATGTTGGTTTGGTTGTCCATCATAATCTGTACACACTCTTGGAGGATATTCTCGAGTCTTCACCTGTTCCGGTGTTAGTCGTTAAAGTTAACAAATTCTTCCAATCTACTCCTCCATTGGAATTATCAAAAGAATAGAATGAATCACTATACCTAGTTTACTTAATGACAGAAGAGTGACCTAAGGTGTCTAAAAAACCCCGTGGGATAACTAAGGCACAGCTA
>JBHLSA010000007.1:3802-22191 GCA_048882025.1 Candidatus Thorarchaeota archaeon
GCACCATTTCAGCGATTCTTTCGGCTAGAAGCGTCAAGTAGTATTCTTCTTATCATTTGCATTATTGTGGCTTTAATATGGGCTAATTCGATTTGGGGGTTCAGCTATTTCTCGTTTTGGGAAACACAGGTGACTATTGCTATCGGATCACTGCTTATTTCTGAACCACTTCGTTGGTGGATCAACGAAGGGCTAATGGCTTTATTTTTCTTTGTTGTAGGACTTGAGATAAAACGGGCAGTAGTGGTAGGTGAACTATCGCGCATTCAAGATGCGATGTTTCCAATTTTCGCGACGGTGGGTGGAATGCTTGTTCCTGCAATAATCTATTTTGGTATCAATTTCAATTCGGTAGGCGCTGTTGGTTGGCCTATTCCCATGGCAACGGATATTGCTCTAGCCTTAGGGGTTCTTGCGCTCTTTGGAAGCAAGGTACCTATCTCGTTGAAGCTATTTCTTAGCACTCTCGCCATTGCAGATGATATTGGTTCAGTAGTTGTCATTGCTATGTTCTTTTCGGCTGTTTCACCTCCACTTCCATTAATCATTGGAATTGTGCTTATCGTTGTCCTAATAATTATTAACAGACTAGGTATCCATCATACCCTAGTTTATGCTGTTTTGGGCTTAGGAGTGTGGTTGTCCTTTCTATTCTCCGGAGTACATGCAACATTAGCAGGAGTGATTGTGGCAGTGACAATCCCTGCTATTGCGCGAGTAAACACTGAAGATTTTTGCAGCAAAAGTCATATTTTGATAAGAGATTTTGAGGAAGCAAAGAAACCAGGAGATAGTGTTCTTACAAATAAAACTCAGCGATCGGCGGTTTTAGGTTTACAGGCTATTTGTAAGGATGTGCAAACCCCGCTTCAGCGAATGGAGTACTTCTTACAACCTTGGGTGGGTTTTGTTATTGTCCCACTTTTTGCTTTGGCAAATGCTGGTGTGTTATTAGGTTTTGATTTTTCAACGCCTGTTACAGGAACTGTGACACTTGGTATTATAATGGGATTGATTTTTGGGAAACAAATTGGGATTGTATTCTTTTCTTGGCTAGGTGTACGAGCAGGAGTTGCAAGTATGCCTAAAGATTTATCTTGGCGGCAGATTCACGCCGTGAGTTGTCTAGCAGGAATAGGATTCACGATGTCACTTTTTATGACCGATTTGACTTTTGGTGGAATCCCTCTGTTAAATACTGCGAAAATCGCCATTCTCCTTGCTTCGTTAATTGCAGGTCTTCTTAGTTTTGTACTTCTCGGAGGAGTGAAGACACTCTCAGAATTTAAAATGGAGATTGTAAAGCTGTTTACAAGAAGAAAATGATGATTTAGCTAAAAAGGTTTGAAATTTGTATTGACTCTCACTCGGTAAGTGAAAATTCCCAAGCACACCACCATTCTTCGGGATGGGGATCCGGTGGACAAGCTAGGCACCGTGTCAAAATCCGAGGATCAATGGTTTTAGCAAATTCTGCATATTCAACCAAACCCACTGGTTTGCATGGAAAATCAGTCAAACCTTTGCGTTTGCGAGCTTCCTGGACTCGACATTTTTCCATTCGAAAAATGAAACGTGTATCATCGATGTCTTCAATTGATTGTTTATTTAATCGGGCATAAACTCGGTACTGTATGGCTTTTTTCAATCCGTCTAGCCCTGAATTTTTTTCAATGCCAAAATCGGTCATTATCCGCTTAGCTTCAACGGGAGAGAACCGTCGCCAAGATTCCGTGTCCAACTTAATGGCTGTGTCAATACCGAACCGTTCTTCAACTGCTAAAAACCATGTACCATCAATGGCTAGCCAGTTCTTAGCATAGGCATCAATGACTTTGAGTAAGTCTTTACGAGAAAGGTCTTCAAAATTGAGTTCTTTCACCAAGAATAGAGCCCTCCGCCAACTCTGTAGCGGTGAGGTTTATTAGTGTAGCCAATTAAAATTCTACAGCCAATTGAAGTTCGCGGACAAGTTCTTTATATCGATTACGAACAGTAACTTCAGTCACTCGAGCAATTTCGGCAATCTCGCGTTGGGTTCGACGTTCTCCCTCCATTATTGAAGAGATGTAGAGTGCAGAGGCTGCGAGGCCCGTGGGATCTTTTCCTGCAGTAATCCCCTTAGCCTTAGCATCATCTAGAATTTGCGTTGCTTGACGTTGAACACGACTGCTTAATCCTAGGGATTGAGCAAATCGTGGAATGAAGTTAGTAGGTTGGGATACAGGCATTCGGACTTCAAGTCGATTGAGGAGAAGCCGGTAACACCGACCCAATTCCTTGCGATTAATCCGACTATGATGGGCAATCTCATCAAGCGTACAGGGCGCTTCACGAAGCCTGCACGCGGCATACATAGCTGCAGCTATCATTGCATCAATACTTCGACCACGAATTAACCGACGTTCTAATGCTCGACGATACAAAACTGCAGCAGTATCCTTTACAGTTCGCGAAATAGTAAGCTGGCTACTAAGCCTGTCAAGCTCACTCATAGCACTAGCGAGATTCCTTTCAGTACTCGAATGAACACGTGATCGGCGCTGCCATTTTCGAAGTCGATAAATCTCAGCTCGGCGACTTGAAGCAATTTGACGCCCAGAAGCATCACGGTTTCGCCAATCAATCATGGTGCTGAGATCATGATCTTGAAGTGCATAATTAATGGGGCTACCTGTTCGTGCCCGTTTATCTCGTTCTTCACTGGTAAATGCCCGCCATTCGGGACCAGAATCAATTGTATTATCATCTAATACGAGACCACAACTTGCGCATGCAACTTCCCCACGGTTCTGATCACGAATAGCATCAGTAGCGCCGCATTCAGGACATGGGCGGCGTGCTGGGGTATCATGAAATTGATGCCGTTGATTTCCATGGATAGATGAATTTTTTTCCATAATTATTTCTCCCTTCAATTGATATGGAATGGGAAGGTTGGATTGTAGGGTCGCATGTGGCTTTTTGTCATAATGTTGCGTTGAGATCATGAGGTCCAAGGATGGAACCTGGTATAGTAAGATATGACAGCGGGTAATGGTAAATTTAGCCGCTTTGCTCATCGATAACCTTTTAAACGTTCCCATTTATTTACTATTAAAACAAATATTTAAATGTTATGTTTTATCTCAGACTATCCATTGGAGCACCACAAAGAGATGACCCGTCGAACACGCCTTCAATTAGATTTCGACTTGAAGCTGTAGGACGCGAACCATTTCCTTGTAACGGTTCCGCACCGTCACTTCCGTTACACGAGCCACGGCTGCAATTTCACGCTGTGTACGTCGTTCACCCTCTTGAATCGATGCGATATAGAGGGTAGCTGCAGCAAGCCCAGTAGGATCTTTGCCTGCCGTGATACCCTTGGCCCGAGCATGATCTAGGATATCAATCGCCCGCCGTTGGACTCGGCTACTAAGTGTTAAAGCTTGGGCAAATCGTGGAACAAAGTCTGTAGGTTGCGAAACAGGGACACGCATATCGAGTTTTCGGAGCAGAAGCCGGTAACACCGACCCAATTCCTTGCGATTAATCCGACTATGATGGGCAATCTCATCTAGTGTTCGAGGAACTTGTCGGAGCCGACAACCAGCATAGACACAAGCAGAAATCATAGCTTCGATGCTTCGGCCTCGAATTAAATGACGTTCGACAGTTCGGCGATATAATATTGCTGAAGCCTCTTTTACAGGACGAGGTACACTAAGCTGACTTGTAATGCGGTCGAGTTCACTCATCGCTCTTGCAAGATTCCTATCAATACTAGAGTGAACTCGTGTACGAATTTGCCATTTGCGTAGACGATAAATTTGGGCTCGAAGACCAGGAGCTAATTTTCGACCATTAGCGTCACGATCCCGCCAGTCAATGGTCGTGCTGAGTCCTTTATCATGTCGAGTATAGTCAATCGGACCACCTGTTCGAGCACGTCGGTCCCTTTCTTCGCTGGTGAAGGCTCGCCACTCAGGGCCATGATCCACCATATGAGAATCAAGAACTAGCCCACAGTTTGTACAAATGACTTCACCACGAACAGGATCACGAATTACATCAGAAGTGCCACAATCAGAACAACCCACTACCACCTCGGGTGAATCGCGACTCCGAAGGGAACGGGCATGTGATTCGATTTGAGCAGGATTTGCCATTGAATAATCACCAATTCGTTAGAGTAAGCGCGGAGACGGAATAGTCTCTCCTCATGGACAAATGGGCATCCTACGGGAGGAAACTAAGGCAGGGTTTCGAAGCGTGGTAAAGAACTCTCCGTAACTCATGATAAATTACATATGGAGAGTGAGAGACAGCTTGATGAGTCAGGGAGCGACCCCGCGCAAAGTGGCGAAACTTTTTTAAGGTTTCGAATACCCCCGAACGGCTCTTCCTTCTATATAAATGTTATTTATTTATACAAATTCTTAAGCTCTACAAGGCGATGAGCCAATTTCTCAATGTTGTGGTGCTATTCTAGCACTTCAAATTTCTTTCTCACAAGCATTGCAGAATTGAGACCCACGTATTATCGTCGCATTACAATGAGGACAACGAGATTGACCGACGGGTACTTTTTGACCAGTGCCTTTGAGATGTTTCTTTACCTTTCCTTTAAGACCGGCTATAGCTTGGGCACTTGGTGAACCCCCTTTAGGTGTGGGTTGTGATGGCGGTCCATCTTCGATGGGACGAGGGGCGGGTGGAGGTGGGGGTGCTTCCATTGGTGCCTGAGATGCTGGGGGTTGAGCATAAGTTTCAGCAGTAAAAACGTCAGACACAGCTACAGGTGGTAAAGCTTGTGGCTCAGTTGGCACTGCAGAAGAGTTAGTGGTGTCAATGGATGGTTCAGGGGCGGTAACCACATGGAGAGGAGATGGCCGAGTAAGGTAGCCACCTATTCCAGTGATAAGCAGTCCAACAAATCCAGTGAACAAAGAAGCTACAGTGAATTCGAGAAAAATCGCTAATAAAGAGTCACCAAAAAGGAATCGAAGCATCAGGGCATAATTGGAGATAATACCAAGAAAAGGAATGAAGTTGTTTACGAAAACCTGAAATCCGTTCCAAGCTTGTTGAATTTGATCCATTGAAAGAGGGCCAAAGGTGAGACCGACGAATAGAGTACTATTGGTAGCAAGGAAAATCATGAGCCCCAGGTAGATGATCAAAGAAAGGAGTACTAGATGTAAAGCACGAAGGCGCCCCACTACTCCTATAATAAGACAACACAGAATGAAACCCATAAAGGGAAGCCACATTGCGATGGAAAGTGGGATAGAAGTAATGCCCGCAAGCAGGGTAAAAGCGACAACAGAAAAAATTCCGACAAGGACTGCGACTAAACTGCGGCCCATTGGAAGCACCTGTACCTAGAATTCAGCGAATAGCCTTATAAGAGAATTGTCAAACCCATTGGTTTAGTAATATTTTCCCGAGAATCGTAATAGATTTAAATGAGGAATGCAAACCTCGCTGACACATGACTCTGTATTATCGGAGGTGAAAAGCATTATGCCGGATACAAGATTTTTCACACATTGGACCTGCCGTGTCGTAGGAGTAGGCATAATTGCCACCTCTGAAACTCGGCACTAGCTCCACCCGTTTTTGAGGGAAACCATCTGCCCACCTGTCGTCTTGACATCGTGACGTGAAGGAACAATTTCCTAAGCCAAGATGTCTTTAGATGAGTGCGGAGAGGCGGATATTCAATACAAACAGGTTAAAGAAAGTGCCAAACAATCCAGCCCCTTACATAAGTAAACACAGTCTAGCGCAACGTCAGATGACCAAAAGTGATGGTCAGCGAGGACGATTAGAAGACCTACCTGAAATCACTCTGGCATCCGTTCGAGCGGAAGCCATAGCTACAAAGATAGCAACAGATGTTCGAGGAACGATTAGTGCCGGAAAGGAAGCGACTGTCTTCTTCGCCTTTTGGCGGGATTTCCCCCTTGCCCTCAAAGCCTACCGGCTACATTCAACCCCGCATGCAAAAGGAGGCAAACGAAAGAAAGCAGGCGGGGGGAAGGTAGGATTCTCAAAAGATATAATGAGCTACTGGGCCTCTCGAGAATTTTGGATTCTCGATCGGGCTTTCACAGCAGGTATAAAGGTTCCAACACCGGCGCGCCACACAGACAACATGTTCACAGCGCGCTTTCTCGGTGAAAATGGAACCCCTGCCCCCCTGCTCAAAGATGCAGTCATAGAATATCCTAAACGCCTTTTCGATGCAATCATTGACTCCATCTTTGCCCTTTATCGTATCTTCATCATTCATGGTGACCTTTCTGTATTCAACATCCTTCTCTTTCAGAATGACCCTTGGATTATCGATTTTCCCCAAGCTATCGATTTTGCATCCCGCATGGGTCGCTATGAAACCCTGAATAATGGGCGACTCATTCTACTTCGAGATATCACTAATATCGTCCGACATTTCAAACGATTTGGAATAAAAGGTGACCCTGAAAAAATCTGTGACGAATGCATGGAGCAAGTGGGTCTTCATGACTCCTTTGATCCAAAAATGCTTATTCGCTAGCCTGTTAGAATCGCCAGTCGATTAGGGTGCGTATATACGTTCATCCGTGCACCCCTCACGAAGCCTATAAGTGTAATTCCCGCCGCTTCGGCTAATTCGATGCCTGAGTCGACAGCCGCACTAATTGAAGCTATCATAGATAACCGAGCAACAGCCACTTTTAATACCAAATCCGAAGTTAACCGCCCAGAACACACTATAAGAGTAGAAGCTAAATCAATACTTTCTTCAAACCCTTTCCCAATCACTCGATCAACTGCATTATGTCGACCCACATCCTCCGCGAGAAAGAGCATGTTCCCGTTTTGAGCTATTAGAGCCGCTCCATGTGTTCCACCCGTTTCCCGATAAATTTTCATTTCAGAGTTTAAACGTTTAACCGCGGAATGAATGATCGTGGGGGAAATGGTAAAACTTGTTTCAACAGGTAACAGATCACAAGCCTGCCAAACGCCAATTGCACTCTCTTCCGGCCCACATACACCTGTTACTAATCGCGAAGTAGGACGTAGTGCCATCACTTTCTCATGGACGTTACATCTATCGTCTAATCGTACCTTGGCTAATTGATTTCGGACCGTCATTTGTAAAACATCGGATGGCACCGAGATTATTCGGGATGTGAACAGTAACCCTAAAACTAAAGCTTCAGGTTCATGGGGGATGGTTCGAATAAAGGCAAAATTTTCCTCGCCTTGCGAATCTGATAATACAATTCGTAATCCTATTTCCCGTACAACCATATCTTGAGTATTGAGACATTGATTCTTTTTGCAGCGCAAAATTGGAAATGAACGAGTGTTAACCATCATAATCGACTCAACGGCGGGATTAGATGTATTTGCAGTTGCTAGGCATATATACTCAGTTATTCAATCATTCGCTTCGAGCTTTTTTTAAACGAAGTCCCTAAACGCTCATCTCGCCTAGTTCCACATAAAGGGAATTAGTGTTAGAAAAACTACTACTATATTGAGAATAACATTGATGAAGAGATCGTGAAGCAATTACTGTGTTGAATGATACCCGAAAGTGACACTAACTAAAGCGCAATACCAAGCTCCTCATTAGCGCCACGCAAATGGAAAGTAGAAGAATTCTATTCAGAACGTAATTAGAGAAAATAACTTAAAGCACACAGGCACAATGCACAGTTGGAGTGTAGGTTCAGGATGGAGCCCTTATGAAGCGTGAACCGATTCGTGCTTATCGTGGAACCCAACTGCATTGCAAGAACTGGCAAATTGAAGCAATTCTCCGAATGCTTCAAAATAACTTAGATCCAGATGTTGCAAAAGATTGGGAGAAACTCATTGTGTATGGTGGGACTGGACAAGCAGCTCGAACGTGGGAGTGCTATGACAAGATTGTGGAAACCCTGCTCACACTAGAAGCTGATGAGACAATGCTTATACAATCCGGTAAACCTGTGGCTGTGTTCAAAACCCATACTGACGCACCACGTGCGTTAATTGCCAATTCATTGATTGTGCCATTCTGGGCCACAGAAGAAAACTTCCATGAACTCTACAAAAAAGGTTTGACCATGTTTGGTCAAATGACTGCAGGTTCATGGATCTATATTGCTACACAAGGCATCCTACAAGGAACCTTTGAAACCTTTGCAGCAGTTGCAGATCGGCATTTTGGAGGTTCTTTAAAGGGTAAATTAACATTGACCGGCGGAGTAGGGGCAATGGGTGGGGCACAACCACTTGCGGTAACCTTCAACGAAGGAGTTGTAATCGCAGTTGATGTGGATGAAGTGGCGATCGACAAGCGTATCCACGCAGGTTATTGTGAGCTTAAAACTGACAGCTTAAACGAAGCATTGGAATTGGCTGAAGAAGCGCTAGAAAAAGAAGTTCCGCGCTCCATCGCACTTGTAGGTAATACAGCTGAAATCCACCCGGAAATCGTCAAACGAGATATCAAAATTGATGTTGTCACTGATCAAACAGCAGCACATGATCCATTAACCGGTTATTATCCCGCAGGATTTAGTAAAGAAGAAGCAGATCTTTTACGTGAAAACGATCCAAGAGATTATATTCGTCATGCAAAGGATTCAATGATGCAACACGTGAAGGCAATTTTGCAGCTTCAAGAAAGAGGAACAATTGCCTTTGATTATGGTAACAACCTTCGCCAACACACTAGCCGTATATCTTGGGATGTCGAGAAGAACAAGTGGAAATATCCGGGGTTTGTTGATGCCTACGTGAGACCACTCTTTTGTGAAGGACGAGGACCCTTTCGCTGGGTTGCTCTTTCCGGTGAGCCAGACGATATTTACATAACTGATGATTTGATTTTAGAACTCTTCCCAGAAAACTACATATTAAAGCGCTGGATAAAACTCGCTCATGAAAAGGTCAAATTTGAGGGGTTACCAGCGCGTGTCTGTTGGTTGGGATATGGTGAACGGGCTAGGTTTGGAAAAGCATTAAACGACTTGGTAGCTCGAGGCGAAATCAAAGCGCCCATTGTGATTGGCCGAGATCATCTTGACGCAGGTTCAGTAGCATCACCAAATCGAGAAACTGAAGGTATGAAAGATGGCAGTGATGCAATTGCAGACTGGCCAGTTCTTAATGTGCTTATAAACGCCGTTGCAGGGGCAACCTGGGTTTCCCTTCACCAGGGCGGTGGTGTAGGTATTCCCTATGCGATTTCAGCGGGTCAGGTTATCGTGGCTGATGGAACGCTTGAGACTGAGCGACGACTACTTCGCGTATTAACAACAGACCCTGGCATGGGCGTAGCACGGCATGTGGATGCAGGATATTCGAAAGCAATAGAATTTGCTAAGCGACACAGGATTAAGATTCCATTTTTGAAAGATTAAGGATAGGTGAAGAAAAACATGGAGCAAATAGTCGAATGTATTCCCAACTTTAGTGTTGGGAACGACGAAGAAACCATTAAAGCAATTGTCGAAGCAATTCGTCAGACTGATGGGGCTTATCTTCTAGACTATGAACACGATACAGCATACAATCGATTAGTCGTAACATATTTTGGAGAACCTAAGGCTGCAAAGATAGCAATGTTAAATGCAGGACGAGTAGCAATAAAACGATGTGATATGCGGAAGCACAAGGGACAACATCCACGAATTGGTGCTTTAGATGTCGCACCATTTGTACCAATCAAAAATATAACCCTTGATGAATGTATTCAACTTTCTAGAGAGTTTGCAAAGGAGTTTGCTGAAGAACATCAGATTCCAGTTTATTTGTATGGAGAAGCAGCAGACACGCCGGAGAAAGGCGATGTGGATTGGATTCGAAAAGGGGAATGGGAAGCCCTTGCTGAAAATATGAAGGATCCAGAACGTAAACCCGCTTTTGGTCCAACAAAGCCACATCCCACAGCAGGAGCAACAATGACAGGCGCTCGAGAGATCATGGTTGGATTAAACATCAATTTAGGCACTCCTGATCTGCGTATTGCAAAGGCAGTAGCAAAAGCGATTCATCGAAAGAAAGGAGGTCTTGTCCGAATTAAAGCGATGGGTTGCTTGTGGGAAGAACGGGGAATCACTCAGATAGGAATTACGAACACAGATTTTCACAAATCACCGTTATATCGCCAAATGGAATTAGTAAAAATAGAAGCTGCTCGCTATGGCGTTCAAGTCGTTGGTGCAGAGTTTTGTGGATTAGTACCGATTGATGCGATCGTTGATGTAGCCAATTACTATCTTCAACTTGAAGGTTTCACTAAAGCAGATCTATTAGAGATAGCAATCGACCGAAAACTTGCCGAACTAGACCCAAAACACGCAAGTACACTCTAGCAATTAGGTCACTGCAGAGTGGCAATTTATTAGGTTCAAATGCCTTGTTGTTCTTGCAATGGAACGTTTGGATCTTGATATGGTTATTTTAAATGCAACTGAGCTTCTCACCCTTCAAGGTGCAAGCCACTCACCAAAGCTAGGTTCAGACCTTCGCGATTTGGGGATTATTGAAGATGGGGGAGTGGCGATTCGTGGCAATCAGATTGTTGCAGTAGATTCGACAAAGAACATCAAAAGACTAGTCAAACCAGGATGTCACCCACAGATTATTGATGCTAAAAACAAGACAGTCCTTCCTGGATTAATTGATCCACACACACATCTTGCTTTTGCTGGGAGTCGAGAACACGAATTCGTTCAAAAAATCCAAGGTGCCACCTATATGGATATTCTCCAAGCAGGTGGTGGCATTAATGTAACTGTTAAAGCCACACGAAAAGCCAGCCAGAAAACACTCGTGCGAATTGGACAACGTACGCTCAATACTATGCTACAATATGGAACTACTACTGTTGAAGGAAAATCAGGGTACGGCCTCGAACCAAAACACGAATACAAGCAACTTCTAGCGATTCGTGCCTTGAACCTTATTCATCCAATGGAAGTTATACCAACATTCATGGGTGCTCATGTCATACCCAGCAAGTACAAGAAAGAACCCACTAAGTATGTCGAGTTGGTCATCAAGAAAATGATACCAACTGTGGCAAGGCGAGGATTAGCTGAATTTTGTGATGTCTTTGCTGAAGAGGGAGTTTTTACAATCGAACAAGCACGGCAGATTCTGAAGACAGGCAAAGAATTCGGACTTGCAGCGAAGGTTCATGCGGATGAGATGACTAATTTAGGTGGAGCCGAGCTTGCGGCGGAAGTTAATGCTGTTTCCGCCGATCATTTACTAAAAGTATCACACAAAGGTATTCGTGCTTTAGCAAAGGCGCAGGTCATTGCTGTATTATTACCGGCGACAGCCTTAGTATTGATGGAGAAAGAATATGCCCCTGCACGGAGGTTAATTGAATCAGGAGTTCCGGTTGCGTTAGCAACGGATTATAATCCGAATTGTTTAACAGAATCTATGCAACTGATCATGACCTTAGCTTGTTTAAATATGCGTATGACTCCAGCCGAGGCCATTGCTTCAACAACCATCAATGCAGCTCACGCCATTAAAAGGGCACATTTGGTAGGCAGTTTAGAACCAAATAAACAAGCAGATATCATTATAATGAATACAACGAATCATGCTCAAATTCCTTATCATTTTGGAGTTAATCTCGTCGAAAAGGTGATAAAAGCGGGAAAACTAGTGGTTTCTGCACAGTAAAATGCTTAGCATTTATTGTCGGTTTTTTGTTAACTAATTAGAGAAATTTAATTTTTTTCATGTATAGATTTACGTTTTTCTCCACTAAGAATAATCCATTACACTTTATATTAAGTTAATGAGAATGCTATGCAGAGGTACTGGTTTAGACGTTCTGGGCCGTCAATAAACCAGCAGGGATATATGTGGAGGTAAGCTACCTCAAGTGGAGTAGGGAGGAGGCTAGCTGTCACCATAATCTCCACATTAATCTAAAACCGATCATCGGAAAAAAATATGAGATTATCTGCGGTTACAAAATGTGCCCTAGTATTCACTGTTACAGTGTCGTTCATTGGAATCTGTTTAATACTATCACCCCCGTCAAATCTTAAAGTTGAAGGAACCGCCCTTTCTTCATCCGGCATATGCATCTCGAAACAATTCAAATACGCCTGGCTCATGGATGGAATTGAGTGGCAAGACAAAGACATGTATCTTACAGGATTAGATGTCACCGTCTATTACATGGATTGTTGGATGGAGATTGGTACCTTCACAACTAATGATACTGGCTGGATCGAATTTTGCGGTGTTCCAGCTGGTTGGTACAAGTTCAAGTGGGAATGTGGCGGTGTCTGGTTCGAGTCTAAACATTACGCTTGCTGCAATATGCAACACCACGTGTGGGTTAACGAGATTGAGCCGAAAGGTGAAGAAAGGGCGACTTCTTCCTTTATCTTACGGGGTATCTCTTACCTGAAACTTATCAGGTAAGAGATGCCGCCATCTTTATTTTCATTTTCCGTCGTGTTTTAGATAGGATAGTATCACGCTTGTTAATTGTTAACGATTCAGATCCTTCTAGTAAGTGGTATCACTATTTGATATGGATCAGAATGTGATATGATTTTTCCATTCACATCAAATGCGGAGATAATATATTCGAGGCCTAGATCTAAGCTATTTTGATGAGAAAGTTGTGAGTGATATTTAGCAAAAAAATGAAGGGCAATTTCCTGATGAGGTCGAAGTTTGCGTTTTATAGCACCAGTACGGATTTCACGTTCTTCACTTACCCGATTCTTGCCCAAGGTGGTGACTTTCACGAACTGAAATCGAAGAGTTTCAGTTAAGGATTGAATTTGTGTGTGGACGATTAATGGTGCTTCAGAATTATTTTTCATTAGAAATTGTATTTGAAAAGAGACCCTTCTCCTTCGAGGAGTTCCGAGACTGAACTTAGGAATGATGACATCCCAAGATAGTCTTCCATCTAATGATTGTGCGTGACCTTTATACAACGGTTTTGGCATTATCGTTCTATCCGAGTTCTTTACATACTTTAAGCCAGAATTGTGTTGATTTTGATATTCATTAAAAAAGCTATCCTTGGCTAATCAAGGAACTTGTTAAATGTCTGAAGCATTGTAATTTGTTATTTATCCCTTCTTATTTAGTCAATAATCAGCCACCCTAGATTATTTGTGATGCAAAGGCTTTTAGTGATGCCCATTGCATACAGAGAAAATACAACCTCTGAGGGATATCAATGAGGGTTGGCTTCACTTTTCTAACAATACTGTTAATTGGGATAATTCCTTTTGGAATCTTGACACCCACCGTTATAAATGAAATCGTTCCCTTCGAGATTAATTCTGAATCAGAATTAATCCTTGAGGATACAGCAATTCAAGATGCAACAACTAAGATACCTATACCGAGTCCAGACTTAGGTTCTGCAAACTGGAGTTCAAATCATTTTCAAAATCCAAGTTTCGAAGACTGGTCTTCCCAATACGAATGTGATGGCTGGACTGTTTCAAAAACCGGTGATCGACACCATTGGATAGAAACTAGCATCGTAAGTGAAGGTTCCTATTCAGGTGGTCTTCAATGCCAAAACTACCCAACCCAAGCCGAGGATGCAACCTTTGAACAATCCGGCATGACCGCTGATTTTTCAAACCTCAGCCTAAGTTTTGATTGGTATTTGGATCAAAATGAAGACCCGAGCCAAGACGTGATGTATGCAGAGGTGCAACTTCAAGATGGCACCTTCACCTACTGGCTGTTTTATTATTTGAATGGATCTTCTGCGATAGATCAAAACTCTACCTGGGAGGGCTATTTTCTCTTCGACCATTATCCATCCCAACAGTGGAATACAATTTCTCGCAATCTCACCGCAGATTTTTTGTCGGTTTCTGAGCTTTCGGGATCATATAGCGAAAACCTCTATGTGGATAATATTCGATTACGTTTGGAATCATTTGGTGGAACTAATGAACTTATCCGAGGATTTTTTGATGACCTGAAGTTAATTAACGAAACCAATGGGTATTATTGGGTTGGTGGATCAACACGCAATGGTAATTTTGAAACGGGTGATTTCACATCGTGGACCATTTTGGAGTCAACAGATTCAGGCCACTTTGAACAGAGTTCAACAGCCTATACTGGAATTTTAAGCGCTAATATTACAGCCTATTCAGTTGGCAATTTCAGTGAAGCCAGATTCCGTGATTACCCATATACCCGCCTTACGAGCATGAATCAAGGTCATGTTAGTATGTGGTGGTACCTGAACTATCAGAACCTCACAGATAACACGTACGGGTTCATCGCATTCCAATGTTTTGATGGGGCTATCGAACGGGACATCTATTACATCTTAGGATATGGTGGAACAACTTGTCCAATTTTAAACAGTTCTTCTTCTGTGGTACTCAAACCAGATAATTTCAATACAACAGCGAGCTGGAACCATCTCGATGTGAATATATGGGCGGATGCAAGCTCCCGGTTTTCGCTTAATGAATTGATGGTTAGATATGTTGAGATAGCTGTGATAGCTGAGGGTACAGAGGTTTTAATGAGTACGTTAATTGACAATGTTACTTTTCGTGCTCCAGCCTTGAACCATGCAGATTTTGAAGACCAACCAGCTGTTGGGCAGAGTGTTCAAGGATTTACTACTACGTCTTCGCGAATGATAGTAACAGGTTCTGCGTATAGTGGAAGTAAAGCGGGGAATTTAACTCAAACAAGTGGAACTCTTAGCCTTCGTCATGCATTACAATGGCGCCCCTTAAACAGTTCACGGGAAACCTATCTAGATGCGATGTGGCTTATTCAAGACTCGGTTCCAGCTAATCAGGTTTGGTTTCGAATGACTTTCACCAATGGTCGTGAATTAAACTATTTTATGAACGGCTTGACAACTAGCACTTCGAATACTAGTTCGGCTGGTTACTTCAACGCTTCCGGAGCAGGAACGATTGGGGTATGGACACAATTGCATCGTGATCTGGTTCATGACTATGTAGCTGTTTACGGGAGTCTTCCTGATACTACTATAGAAAACTTGTATCTTCGAACATCGACTAGTGGACGTTTAGAGATTTTGTTTGACGATTTCTATCTCTATGATGACCCCGCGCCTCAATTGAGTAGCGTGTCGCGTTCACCAATTAATCCAGACCATCAAGAGGCAGTTCAGGTATTAGCCAACGCTATTGATCAGGATTTAGAGACAGTACTAATTAATTTCCGCGTGGATGGTGGTTCTTGGCAAAAGGTTACTATGAGCCACCAAGCGGGTGATACTTTTAGTGGGATAATTTTAGGTCAAGACCACAACTCAGTCGTTGAATACTTTATAACGGCAAATGACACCTGGGGATTAACAACGACCGCGTTAGATGGGGGGAGCTACTGGAGCTATACTGTCACAGACCAGACCGCGCCTAGTATTGACAACCTTATTCAAACACCTAGCCCCGTAGGCTATTTGGATTCGGTAAACATTACTGCGGAAATCACTGAAGAGGGAAGTGGAATTCAAAAAATCGATCTCTTTTATCGTATTGATGGGGGAGTTTGGCAGAATAATCCGATGGTATCCACCGGGTCTACGGGTTATTATGCGATTATTGGACTACAACCTTACAACACATTTGTTGAATACTATGTTAACGTTACAGATAATGTGGACCTCCAAGACATTAGCAGTACCTACAGCTACACAGTGACTGACACAATACCACCTGTGATAACAAATGTCGCCCACACACCCACGCCTGTTGAATACACTGATAGCCCTACTGTGAGCTGTAATGCAACGGATGCCCAAAGCGGTGTATCAACGGTTGTAATATATTATCGCGTTGATGGAGGTGGATGGAACACAGTTTCTATGAGCTCCACGACCGGAACAGGATATGCTGGTAATATTCCAGCTCAAAGCTGGAATGTTCTAGTCGAATATTTTGTCAATGCGACTGATAATGCAGGAGCATGGGATGTCGATGATAATTTGGGAGTCTACTATACATATACAGTTAGTGACAGTGTAGATCCTCAAATTAGCAACCTTGATCGAGATCCATTTACTGTCGAATACATTAATAGCCCAATTATCAGCTGTGACGCTACTGATGTGGGCAGTGAAATAGCCAGTGTTACACTTTATTATCGTGTGAATGATGGCGGATGGAATACCATTAGCATGTTGTTCATTACAGACAGCCGATATGAAGGCAGCATTCCCACCCAATCTTGGAATGATTTCATCGAATATTACATTGTAGGCATAGATAATGCCGGTAATTCAGTAACAGAAGACAATTCCGGAGCCTACTACAGCTATACTGTCGTAGATAACACTGACCCAATTATTAGTAATGTTGGACACATGCCGCTAATTGTTACTTCCTCCGATATAGTAACTGTTGGATGTGATGTTTCGGACGTAGGAAGTGATGTTAGCACAGTCACTTTATGGTATCGACTAAATTTTGGTGGTTGGAGTTCAACGACAATGAACCCCACTGGCATGGGCGACCGTTTTGAGGCTAATATCGGTGCTATGACTTACGCGACCTTCACAGAATATTATGTCGTCGCCACAGATGCAGCAACTAATAGCGCAACAGAAGATAATGGTGGAAGCTATTATAACTTCACAGTCACTGAGACCACTCCACCGGACATCACTAGTATCAGTCATTCACCAATACCTGTTGAGTATTTTGACAGCCCCATAATAGGTTGTAATATTACTGATACAGAGAGCGGAGTAGGAATAGTTACACTCTATTATCGTGTGAATAGTGGTGGATGGAACCAAGTATCAATGAGTCATATTATTGACGAGCGTTACGAAGGTGCTATTCCAGCCCAAGCCTGGAACGATTTTGTCGAATACTATGTGAACGCCACAGATAACGAGAACAACTTTGCTGTAAATGATAATGGAGGCGGCTATTACAGCTACACAGTACAAGACAATACAGACCCCATCATCAGCAATATAGGACAAAGTCCCATTAGTGTGGAGTATACTGATAGCACGATAGTTAGCTGTGATGCTTCCGATCCCGGTAGTGACATCGATTATGTTCGATTATACTATCGTATTGATGGTGGATCCTAGATATGGGTGGAGTTGACACATCTCACAGATAATCATTACGAAATAACTTTGTCAATTTATCCCTACGACACTTTCGTTGAGTACTATTTTGTTGGACAAGACAACGGAGGAAATATTGCGACAGAGGATAATGCAGGTAACTTTTACAGTTACCGGGTTGATGATTTTACGGACCCACAAATTAGTAATGTAGATCATTTCCCCAGTTCGGTTGAATATGACACAGCCCCACTAGTTGATTGTAATGTAACTGATATTGGTAGTGGAGTCGGCTCTGTTGTGTTATACTATCGTGTTGATGGCGGAAGTTGGATACAGGTAGCAATGAGTTTCACTGATGTCAATCACTACGAAGGTACAATTCCAATTCAGGTGTGGAGTAGCGTTGTGCAATATTATGTGAATGCGACTGATGATGCTGGTAACTGGAATGTTGATGACGATTTTGGTAGTTATTATTACTACACGGTTGTTGATATCACCAACCCCGTGATCAGTAATTTGGAACTAACGCCTTTGGTGATTACTCAATTTGATGCGCCAATAGTTGGATGTGATGTTATTGATCCGGGGAGTGAAGTAAGTTCCGTTCAGTTATGCTATCGTGTTGATGGAGGTTCGTGGAATCTAGTTGTCATGAGTTTCATGAGCGATAATCACTACGAGGCTACCATTCCGGCTCAACCGCTGTTTGCGTTTGTTGAATACTATGTTAATGCTACAGATAATGCCGCAAATATCGCTGTAGAGGATAATGGCGGTAGCTATTATACATACACTGTTGGTGACCCGAATCCACCCGTTATTGTGGATGTACAGCATGTTCCTTCGTCTGTTCAATATAGTGATGTGCCAGTTGTTATGTGCAATGTTACTGATGTGGGGAGCGGTTTAGCGAATGTTGTATTAGTTTATCGAATTGATGGTGGAAGTTGGATTTTTGTGGCGATGACTCCTACAACAGGAAACCGGTTTGAATATACCCTGCTTTCTCAACCTTTTGGTACACTGATTGAATATTATGTTAATGCTACAGACAATGTAGATAATTGGCAAGTGGAAGATAATAGTGGTAGTTACTACAGCTACACAGTGATCGACAGCATAGATCCCGTGATCTCAGATTTGGATTCTGCCCCTGCAAATGTAGAATACAGTGCAACTCCGATGATTGGTTGTGATGTGTCTGACGTTGGAACAGGCATTCTTTCTGCTTTGTTGTTATACCGTAGTGATGCGGGTTCTTGGGTTACTGTGGCATTGGCACATGTTAGTGGCGACCATTATAGTGTGAATC
>JBHLSA010000008.1:0-21171 GCA_048882025.1 Candidatus Thorarchaeota archaeon
TGCATTTCTTCAGAAACGTAAACCCAAGTATAAAGGCGAATAATATCAAAAAAGGTGAAATACATGACAGAACTTCGAGATGCTGTTATTATTGATGCCATCCGAACACCCATTGGAAGACGAAACAAGGCTTATGCGCATACACGACCCGATGAACTCGCGTCCCATGTTCTCCGAGAGATTACCAAGCGCGTCAAAGTGGATCCTAAGGACGTCGATGATGTGATCATGGGTTGTAACACGCAAACAGCCTGGCAGGGTGCAAATATTGGTCGACTATCATTATTGGGGGCAGATTTTCCTTATACTGTACCCGGTTGCTCAATTAATCGGGCGTGTGGCTCGTCACAACAAGCGGTTAACTTTGCCGCCCAATCTATAGCAACTGATAATGCCAACATCGTCATTGCAGCCGGTGTTGAACATATGAGTTGGCTCCCTATTGGTGCAGATTTTGGTGAGGGATTTGCTGCTTTTAATCCGGAACTCGCTAAAAAATACCAATTCATTCCAATGCCTATGTCGGCTGAGAGAATGGCTGAAAAATATGAAATCTCGCGAGAAGATTTGGATAAATTTGCATTGTGGAGCCACCAGAAAGCTGTGGCTGCTTGGGAAGCCGGAAAATTCAGTAACGAAGTTGTGCCTACACCAGCACGTCAGGAAGATGGCAGTTTCAAGATTATTGAAAAGGATGAAAGCCCGCGACCTACAACATCAATTGAGAAACTGGCACAACTCCCTCCATTGTTTGGTGGCAAAATCACGGCAGGGAATAGTTGTCCTGTGAACGATGGTTCAGCAGCAGTAATGCTCATGTCTCGTGAAGAAGCCGACAAGCGAAACCTCAAAGTGCGTGCTCGTGTGAAATCACAAGCAGTTGTTGGAACGGAACCGGTTATTTGTCTTGAAGGACCAATTTTTGCTACACCCCCTTGCTTGGAGCGAGCAAATCTTTCCCTTGATGACCTTGACGCCATTGAAATAAACGAAGCCTTTGCCAGCGTAGTGATTGCAGCAGGGAAAATGCTGGGGTTTGATCCGTTAACTGATCCACGTCTCAACGTCCATGGTGGTTCAATCGCTTTAGGCCATCCTCTTGGCGCATCAGGTGCAAGAGTTATCACAACGCTACTCAATGTGATGGAACACATAGATGGTCAATATGGCCTCGCAACTTTTTGCTGTGGTCTAGGACTAGGCACAGCTACAATTATTGAACGCGAGAAATAACCCGGTCAAGTTAGGTCTTCTGCTCTAGCAGTCCGTAGATGAATTGACGAACCGCCGATTTGCCTCGGTAAACTCCATAATGTCCCTCGCAGAGAATGTCAGCTTCCAAAGCTAAGACTAGCTTCATTGAGGTTCGCCAATGATCGATGTTACTACCCCATTCGGTATTAAAGGGTCCGTGAAGATCTTGACCAAAGAGAACACGTCGGTCTCCATCACTAAAGTATACGACAATACTCCCGGGAGTGTGACCAGGAGTATGAAGATAGTGAACCACATTCTTTTGAATAGGTACTGAGCCAGCATCACTAGTCAATGTTATGTCGATGGAAGTCGGTGCAAGCGTAACGTCATAATACTTTGCAGCACTTGCGATGGGATCACCTTGACTAATAGCACGCACCGCTTTTTCATGAGCAGCGATTTTAAACTTTAATCGAGATTGAAGGGGAACAGCACCTCCAATGTGATCAACATGTTCGTGTGTTAGAATGCACGTTTGAATGGTATTGGCGTTGAGTCCGAGTTCTTTTATATTTGCTAAGAGGCGGTCGGTGCTTCGCCCAAGTCCTGCATCGATTAATACCAATTGACTTTCTAAGTCAATAAGGTATACAAAACAGTCATCCGGGTCGGTGATGTTCGGTCCACCAATACAATAGGTGTGGCGTGTGATACGAAGGGGGCCAGTTTCCACAGTGAAAACCCTCATTCAATAATGGAATGATCTGAAACAATTGTTCAGTGTTTCAGGGTTATGAAAAGCAATAAGCCTTTTCTAGCTTCAAGATAGTAAGCTGATACAAGGCTGTTATGAGGAAGAATGATGCCATTTATTATGGAACCGCGGGTATTAACTAAAGAAATCGAAATGATTGACGTTCAGGGGTGGGATTTCAGCCACACTACGAGCGTTTTAATAATCCGAGGTCGAGAGACGAGTGTAATCGAGACGGGACATCACCGGTGTGGCGAGCAAATTCTGTTGGCTCTAAAAAGCCGAGCTATTCCATTGAACCAGGTTCGATATGTATGTGTAACCCATCGCCATGGTGATCATTGTGGGGGCGCTACCCCTTTGGCAACCAAGATTCCTAATGCCGTTGTATGTGGTCATAAATATACCATTGCCACTCTTCATAATCCAAGCAAGTTAAATGAAGGAGCCCGACAACTCTTTGGGGTGTTCGCACAAGATATTCAACCACTCCCACCTGAAATACCAACACACCAGTTGCAAAATGGGGATCAAATTAATTTGGGACAAGATATTGAATTGGAAGTCGTTGGAACCCCTGGGCACACTTCTGATCACCTAGCGTATTTCGAACAGCACACGCAAATACTCTACACAGGAGATGCAATGGGTCTTTTGGGCCCGGTGCAGCATACGGTGACACCAACCTCATTTCCCCCCAGCTTCAAGTTCAACTCGTACAAAATGTCTATTGAAAAATTGCGTACTTATGACGCAAAATTCTTGGTTTTTTCTCATTTTGGAGCTGTTACAGAGCCTGATATCTCAACAATTTTTGATCGAGCACTGATGACACTGGACTCATGGAGGGAAACTGTTGAGCAGGCCTGGCATCGGGAAGCAAAACATAAGGCAGTTGTGAAAGCCATCCGAGACCGGTTCCTAGATGAGTTAGAAGTGTTTCCTCCGAAAGCTCGTCCTCTATTTATTGAAGTGATGGCGAGGGGATTAACCCATAATCTAATACAGGATAGTCAGAGCGAAATGCTCAAAACCTGATTGCTTATGAAGATATAACTATGTCAACGCCACCTGATTCAATAGAAAGAGCTATTGCAAATTTCAATCGACTGCGTAGTCCTGAAGCCCATGCAGAATTCCTTGCATTTATGAACAATGAACTTTATGTTCGATTTACTGGAACATTTTGTAGAACATGTGGTGTGTTAGACTATTTTGAGGATTTAATTTTCGAGTTAGATGACCGCTCGCCGATAAGTCTTGCAGTAGTAGATTTTGAAGCCGAGGATGAAGCAACATTTCAAGTTAGATACAGGATTACGTATCAGAAACCTAGTTGTGCGCGATGAGACTTTTACCGAGTAGTGCTTAAGGATTCTTTACTTGTGAATCTTAGTGTCACTTTAGAGTTTTGACCCATTTGTAGACCGGTTCGCATAGTTCTTTGATACGTTCTTTCTCAGCGTTCATGGGAGAAGGTTTCCAACCTGGTGCCGGCTCAAACCAGAAATCAGTAATACTGCCAACGCGTTCCTCTTTTGGTTTGAATTTGACAATAACGGGCATATCGAATTCTGCATCCCACGGTTTGATGCCTTTGAGATCATTTGCGATAGCAGTTTTACAATTATCAACTACTACATATGCGAGAATGAATGGAAGCTTTTTGAGAACAGATTTAGCCGCCCAACCTGCTTGTGTGTAGGTATGTACACGGCCTTCTGGTTTTAGCTCAATCCATTCAGTGGGTTCCGTTTTGCAATCAAGGTTCCAACAATGGACACGGGCGGGAAAGAATTTGTCTCCACATTTTGGACAGCGTGTACCCATGAGTTTTCCTTCAATGAGTCCCTTAGCATATGGAGAAAGATCTCCGTAGCGAATGGTGTATAGCTGATCATAATGAAGATGTTGAACAAAGAGTTCATTGTCTTTGGAATAAGAATAATCGACAAATTGAAAGCCGACTTCCTTTGTATTGGGAGGACGAACTACTTTGCGATTGACAAGTGTAGAATCTTTATCACCACGAAACTTATTCATTGGTTATCGACCTCCTGATGGTACTTCGAGAATAAAGTTCGATATGCTTGTTCCTGTTCCGGCGTGACTATTGACCAGCCCTCTTTGGGCGTCGGGTACTTGTGTTTTATTACTCAAGTGTTTTGATTTAGCCATACCTGTTAACTGGTAATAACATTCGATGGCAGACATTATACCAGTGGCGCCCACTGGATGGCCAAAGCCCATCAAACCACCGCCGGGATTACTGGGTAAAGAGCCGCCCATGAACGTTTCCTTATTTCTGACAAAATCTCTAACAGTTTCTTTTGTGCACCAGTTCAAAGCTTTATAGATTTGAACTTCAGATGTTGAGAAGGCATCGTGTAATTCAGCTACATCAATTTCCTTTAATGGGTCCTTGATACCAGCCATCTTATATGCCATCTCTCCTGATGCCCGGCAAGCACCAAATTCAGACATGTCAGGGTAACCAGCCCCATAGCGTTCTGTCCATCCAGGGAAGGCTAAACGATCCCCCGCACGAATTGTACAACTACTTAAGCCAGCACCAGTAACCTCAATATACTGTTTAGGAGCCACTTTTTTGGCATAGTCCTCAGTACAGAAGACAGTAAAAGCGCCGCCCTTGGTCATCATACAGCAATCATGTTTCTTAATAGGATAGGAAATCAGCCGTGAATTCATAATATCATCCACGGTAACGTACTTGTGTTCGTTGCGATACCATTGAGCCTTTGGATTGTCCATGGCATTATTTCGATTTTTCATTGCTACCAATGCAAAGTCTTCCTCTGTCATGTTATGTTGCTTCATGAAGAGGTAAGCCATAGCAGCATAATATATTGGGTAAATTCCACCGGCTAGAAGTTCATACCTTGTATCAGAAGCCATCGCAATGAATTCAGCACCTTGGCTTTGAGTAACAGAATCCATTGATTCCCAACCAGCAATTCCAACGACATCATGAACGCCCGATTTTACCGCAAGAAACGCAGCATAGAGAGCAGAACCACCTGTGTTTCCACCGTTTTCAACCCGATAATGGGGCAGTCCCACGAGGCCCAAATGGTCGTGAACGATCCATTCAGGGCAAAGTTGTTTTTCGAAGTGAACGCTAAAATGGCTGTAGATCATGAGATCTAAATCACGAAGGTTAAAGTGAGGAACATCTTGTTGGAGTTCTCGAACACATTCAGCAATTTCATTTTCACTCGTGGAATGAAGAGGATAATCGAAAGGGGTGGTTGCACCACCAATCATACAGACTTTACGTGTCACTCTTTATTTCACCTATTGATGGCGGATTCTTATCTCGTGTTGAGTAAGACCCCCTTAAAGGCTTATGCTAGCGCATAATCTGGTTTATTCAAACCGATTCTTAGGTATTACAATTAAAATAAAACATTCAATCTACTTGGTAAATCACAAATACAAAGGGCGGATTTAATGATGCCAGACCCAAGAATTTCTGAACACGCTCGAATTTTAGTGGAATATTCTACAAAAGTACAACCAGGAGATATGGTCTATATTATCTCAGATTTAGATGCACATCCTTTGGCTATTGAGATTGTGAAATTGGTTGCAGCAAAGGGTGCATCACCAATGGTCATAATGAATTCATCAGAGCTCTCACGTGGTTATTATGATGCTGTAACCACTAAGGGCCTTGACCTGTTTCCAAAGCACCGAATGGAGGCAATAAAAGCCTCGGATGTGCTTCTTAGCCTTCGAGCGCCTTCTAATACTCGTGCTTTAGCCGGAGTCGATTCTAAACATCTTATGCGCCGATCGAAAACAACCAAACCAATTTCTGATATAATTCTTAACAAACGCTGGTGCGTAACTATTCACCCTAATCAAGCGCTTGCCCAGGAAGCGAAAATGAGTTTGGATGACTATCAAAGTTTTGTATATGATGCAACGCTTCGCAACTGGGAAAAGGAAGCGAAACTGATGCGGAAGCTTCGAGACAAGCTCCAAGAAAACACCACGATTCGATTCACCGGTGAAGATACCGATTTGCAAGCGTCTACAAATGGTCGACTCTGGGTCGCTTCTGAAGGTACCAATAATATGCCTAGTGGTGAAGTCTTCACTAGCCCTGTGGAACAGACTGTCGAAGGGAAAATTGACTTTGACATCCCCTTTCTTTATGCAGGTACTGAAATTGCAGGTGTACGTTTGGTATTTAAAAACGGGAAAGTGGTTGAACACTCTGCGGACAAGGGACAAGGTGCTCTTGATGTATTACTTGATGTGGATAAGGGGGCGCGATATTTAGGAGAAATGGCTATTGGGACAAACCGGGGTATACAACATTACACCTTAAACATGCTTTTCGACGAGAAAATTGGAGATACGATTCATTGTGCTCTTGGAAATGCGTATCCTGAATGTAACGGAACAAACAATAGCGCAGTCCATGTGGACATCATTAAAAACATGAAAGATGATGGAAGAATCATCGCTGGTGACTTTATCATCTATGAGAAAGGAAAATACTTCTGGGAAAAATAAGCGAGGTTTGAGAATATATTCTCATTAAATTTTGAAGAAAGCCCACTGATTAGTATAACTTTAAGGGACAATTAGTTCTATCTGTGTCGATATTATGACGTTCCATGACTTGGTGCACTATGGCGTCGAATTCGGCGACGTTGAAGGAGCAAAATATATTGAACTTCGTTACGTGCAAAGCGTAACTGAAGGCTACAGTACGCGTAATGGGGAAATTCTCACGGCAGGATCAACAGAAACTGCTGGAATTGGTATTCGTGTACTCGCTAACGGGGGCATTGGATTTGTGTCCACTGCAAAACTTGAAAAACCCGAGATTGAACGCGCTGTGAAAACAGCTATAAAGCTTGCTCGCGCCTCAAAACGAAAAGTCCCACTTATTCTTTCAGATGAACCATCTGTGCAAACAACTTGGAAGGTTCCAGTTCGAACAGCGTTTGCAGACATCTCATCTGAAACCAAACTTGCACGTGTCTTAGAAGTGGATAAGACTCTAATGGATAAATACTCAGATGAAACGCTACCCTACCGTCTCATTCTACTCGCTTTAGAAACTCAGAAAAAATTCATCGCAACAAATGAAGGAACTCAAGTTGAATCTGACTCTAGCCTAGCACGCTACTTTGCAATGCTTACTGCAAAAGGTGAAAAAACTATTGAACAACGAGGTTTTATGCATGGCTCCACAGGGGGCTGGGAATGGGTAGAGTCTCCAAAATTCATTCAAACCTTTCTTGATGAAGCAGGAGAAATCAAAGAAATTGCAGATAAAGCCCGGCCCATGACCTTCGAAACACCAATTGATGTAATAGTGGGAGCAGAAGTAGCAGGTATTATGGCACATGAAAATTGTGGCCACCCATGTGAAGCGGATCGCATTCAAGGTCGGGAGGGAATGAATGCAGGTGAATCCTTCTGGATGGATATTGATGTCGGAACTACACGAGTTGGATCCCCAGCAGTTACTGTCATTGATGACCCAACCATTCCAAAGAGCGGAGGTTTTTACATTTACGATGACGAGGGGGTAAAAGCCAAACCCCGGTATCTCATTAAAAACGGAATCGCTAATGAGATGCTACATGACCGCCTTTCAGCTGGTAAAATGGGTGCTCAATCAAATGGATCAGCACGAGCCACAAATTATAACCGAGAACCCATCCCGCGTATGGCCAACACCTACATTGCTCCTGGCGACCATTCCTTTGAAGAACTGATCGAAGACATCAAATTTGGTATGTTCATGAAATCGTTCAGTGAATGGAATATTGATGACCGACGGTACCAGTCAAAGTATGTGGGATTGTATGCGCGCGTAATACGGGATGGAGAGATTACGAACGAGTTTATTCATCGTCCAGTTTTAGAATTGACATCTCGAGGGTTATTTGGAGCGGTTGATGCATGCTCGAAAGGATTTAACCCGGACACTGCGATTTGTGGGAAGTCAGATCCAGGACAGGGAATCCCGGTTTGGACAGCAGGACCTGATTCGATGAGATTACGTTCTATTCAACTAGGAGGGATGCCCGCATGAATAAACAAGAAAATTTCGGAGCCCTTGTTAACTATGCGTTGAAAGCGGTATCAACCGATGCGCAAGCAGTGATCCGAGGCCGTGATGTAGTAAGACACCAGATTCGTATCAGTAATTCCGAGATTGACATCTTCAAACAGTGGAAATACACGGTTCTTGAAGCGTTCATAGCGATTGAAGGACGGATTGGAACAACAGAAATCTACAATCCAACGCAAAAGACAATTGACGCTGAGATCAGTCACCTGATTAAATTTGCCCGAAGTCTACAGCCCACTCCACTTTTTTCAGGGCTTCAAGAAGAAATTTTACCGGCGACGAAAGTTGATCAATTGTATGATAAACGGATTCAGGATTTCCCAAGTCAAGCACCAGACATCGTAAACGCGGCACTTGATGAGGCTCAGAGTGCGGGTGCTAAGCGTACTGCGGGAACCTTCTTTTTTGATAAGACAGACAACATAGTTGAAACATCTCAAGGTTTCAGTGGTGAGTATCCCGAATCATCATACCAGATTACTTTACGTAGTTTTGTAGACCCTGAAAGCTCTGGACAAGGCATCGCTGTTGGCAGGACGTTTGGCGATGTTGAAGAGACCATCAGCCGAGCGGGTCAAGAATCTGGCGAGATTGCCGCACTTGCCGTTGGTGGGAAACAGGGTAAAGCAGGAATATACGATTTAGTACTACATCCGACGGTAGCTGCCTCTGTTTTAGGGAGCTTGGTTGAAACAGCTAACCCATTACTGATGATGTTGGGAATGAGCCCGCTCAAAGACCGAATTGGGGAAAAACTCGGTCCTGATATTTTGAGTGTTACTGACGATGGGCGAATGCCAAATGGTTTAGGTAGTGCGCCGTTTGATTTTGAAGGAACTCCAACCCAAGAATCCCCAATTTTTCAGAAAGGAGTTTTGAAGGGGGTTGTGCATAATGCCTCATCCGCTCGAGAGGACCACACAAAGAGCACTGGAAACTGTCAACTTGTGAATTTTGGAATTGGATCTAAGCTTGTAGTTCCAGGACCGACGAATACCGTTTTTTCAACGGGTGATGCTTCATTTGAAGAACTTCTTGAACCCCGAAAACCAACTATCTATGTTACCTCAAATTGGTATTTACGATACACAAGTCAGCTTGAGGGAACCTTCTCAACTATTCCACGTGATGGTATGTTTCTCATCGAAAATGGCGAGATTGGAAAATCTATTCAAAAACTGCGTATCACGGACAACCTATTACGAATGATTGCAAATATCGATGCGATTGGTAAATCCCGTCGACAAATTCTTTGGTGGGAAGTTGACACCCCCACTTTCATTCCCTTCATGCGAATTAAAGATGTACCAATGACAGCGGCAACCCAATAAATCGCCTTTATAAACAAGAACCCTCAAATTGTAGTCTAATTTATAATACTATCCCCAATTGGAGTAATAATGCCGAAAAGCATAATAGGGAAGATACATTCGAACATTGCCTTTGAGGGCGGATAATCTGTACACAGAGATCAATCTTGAGAAAAATGAATATCTAGGTTTATGAGATGATTTGATGGGGCAAAATGGTGGAAAGAAAGTTGTTCTAACAGCATCAACGGCTGAGATGGCTGGTTGGGATGCTGATCCATTCGTTGCGTTTGCAGGTGGTTTCCCTGGACGGCTCTTCCCAAAATTCGTGATGCGAGAACTCTACCAACCCGATAAAGTTAATCCTGATTATTCCGCGCCATTTGCCCCTTATGGACTCCGAAAAATCGAAGCCGCACTCTTAGCTAATGGCTTCGATGAAAACGACCTTATAACCGTGCATCCAAATCAGCTTAAACACGTTATGGGACCACAAACTAGAGTCGTTGGCGTCTCAAGCATGGATCCACTGGGAATGGCGTATGTGAGCCTAACTTATACCTCGCTTGTAGGCATGGGTGGTGTTGCTGCAACGGGTGTTGAGTTTTGGCGTCTAACACAAAACCCAGCACTCAAGAAATATGCAGTCCCCCGAATTCTTGGCGGAGCCGGGTCTTGGCAATTAAAAAATTCGAAAATCCGTGAAAAATACAAATTCGATTGTATCGTTATGGGTGAATCGGAAAAAACCGCACCCGAACTATTTCATAAGGCAATTCGTGGAGAGAAGTTACCTCCCATTATCCACTCCGAGCGTCCCGGAGATGAAGATATTCCCGTCATCAGGAAAGGAGCAATTTATGGGGCTGTAGAGATTTCGCGAGGATGTGGCCGTGGTTGCCAATTTTGTTCACCAACAATGAAGTATCGGCGAAGTTTCCCCATTGAAAAGGTTTTGAAAGAAGTCCGAGCAAACCTAGCTTGCGGAGCGAACATGATTCTCCTAAACACCGATGATGTCTTTTTATACGGAAGTAAAGAACGCTTCATACCCAACCAAAGCGCCGTCATTGACTTATACAAAGCCGTTGTTGCAGAACCTGGCGTTGATGTGGTTCAAACAGCTCATGCCTCCCTAGCCCCTGCAATTATTAATCCAAGAATGGTTCAAGAAATTACTGAGACAATCGGGGACAAATGTCGTTATATGTACCGAGGCAATCCCGTCGTAACTGTTGAAGTGGGAGTAGAAACAGGAAGTCCACGATTAATGCAAGAACATATGCGTGGTAAGGCTTTGCCCTATGATGTCAAGGAATGGCCAGAAATAGTCTGTGAAGCATACGGAATATTAAATGACGCAAATTGGGTTCCTTTGTGTACATTAGTGACTGGTTTACCCAAAGAAACGGAAGAGGATGTACTCCACACCTTAGATCTGATTCACCGAATGCGACGATTCAAGACATTCTTTGTACCACTCTTCTTTGTGTCCCTTGAAGATTGCGCATTACGAAAAGAAAAGACATTAAATCTACGACGTTTGACCGAACTTCAATGGGAAATGTTCGTTGAATGCTGGGATCATAACCTACTTCATTGGCGTGATGTATGGTTAGGTGATATAAAGAACACCTGGATTAATCGCCAGCTGCTTAAAATCGTTGGCGGTTTTCTTTACCTTTCTTATTACCGGTACAAGCATGGTGGTAAATCGAAACGCATGCTTAATCGCATTGCAGGTATTATTGGAAAAGACTATCAGTTTCTTCTACCCTTCAAACATCCATTCGGAGGAGAACTTCCCGAATCTCTAAGGATACGGCACCAGAATCATTTGAGCCTGCTACCAGTGGTGCCAGGAAACGAGGATATTCCCCAGCAGATGCATTACGCAAACCATGAACCGCGATATCGGGTTCGTCAGTAGCAAATTGCTTGTTTATCTTAGTTAACGTAGAAGTGTTCCAAGCAATCGAAACTCACCAGCCCAATAGCATAAAAGATTCTCCCGGTTGAAGTTAACATCCTGATGTATTGTCTTGACTTCCCCAATAAACCAATGACGATCGCCTGTTTCAATATTTTGGATAATATGGCATTCGAAGTTAACTGGGCATTCTGCGATTAAAGGCGCATCGCCCTCTCGCGATGGAACCGCGGTTAACCGGGTTTTTTCAAATTTATCCACATCACGCCCAGAATTATTACCACAAAAAATTACTTGGTCCAATACTTCTCGCGATGGAAGGTTCACCACGAAATCTTCTGCGGATTTAAGGAGCTGAAAACTGTATCGGCTAGGTGCGATTCCAATTCCAATTTGGAAGGGACTGAAAGAAAAGACGTGAATGAGTGCAGCCGTGATTATATTGGGAGGATTTCCAGGAATTGTTATAAGTGCAAGTGGGAAAGGAGGAAAAGCGCGCCGTCCCTCTTTTTCATCAATAACCTCTTTCATCATCTTCAACAACTGATGGCATTTTGTATTTAGTATCAGATTGTGAGTCTGTGAATAAAAACATTCAAAAAAATACTAAAAGAAAATTTACCGATTCTATCTTAATCTCTGTATAGCATTTACAATCTTGGTTAAGGTTTCACCTGCTTCATTATGAAATACTAAATCGGCTTGGGTGTCAAAAGGCGTTGGTTCTAAATTAATAATAATCAAGTGGGCACCAGTTTGTTTAGCAATTGTGGGGAGAGTGGCAATAGGATATACAACAAGATAGGAACCTATTGTTAGCAGTAATTCACAATTTCGAACTGCATCAACTGCAATAGCCAAGGCGTTCCGAGGTAAAGCTTCACCAAAAAATACAGTATCTAACTTTATCAAACCACCACAGGTAGGACACATAACTGGAATTTGTCGTTTTTTCATTGCTTTTTCCAAATAGTGACGAGCCACTTTAGCATGGCATACTGTACAGGTTCCCGTGAATAAGCTTCCATGAACCTCAATTACGTTCTTGCTGCCTGCCAGCTGATGTAAACCATCAACATTTTGTGTAATAAGTAAAGTGAGAAGTTTCTGTTTTTCAAGTTCAGCGAGTTTGTTATGAGCGGGGTTGGGTTTAGCGTTCAGAATGACCGGTGCTAATTCAAGAGCCATTTCCCACCAGCCTTTAGGATCGCTGAGGAAGCCATTAATACTTGCAAACTTAGCGGGGTCAACTCTAGTCCAAAGCCCGTTGGGCCCACGAAAATCTGGGATTCCACTCTTTGTTGAAACGCCAGCCCCAGTTAGAGCAACAGTGGAAGAAGAGTTGAGAATCAGTTGAGCGGCTTGTTCAATGGATTTTTCATCCATATTGTTTCACCATTTTTATTATGACAGAATGAAAGGGGAACCACATGTCAAGTCTGTGGATATTCCTATGTGGATACAAGTTTTAACTATTAATGAAGCTGTTTTATTAAGAGGCACGTTTTATGAGTGAATCCCAATTGGTCGTCGCAATTGATGTGGGTACTAGTGGTACTCGAACCGCCCTATTTGACACAAATACTGGACAACTGGTTACCGAATCCTATCAAGAATATTCGTCAATCTATCCACGCCCAGTCTGGGTTGAACAGAACGCTAACGATTGGTGGTTGACAACTTGTTCAACCACAAAAACTGCATTGAAACACATTGGAAAGCAGAGCAAGAATTTAGTTGGTCTCAGCATAACAAACCAGCGAGAAACCATAGTTCCTGTCGATGACAAAGGAACTCCCTTAGCTAATGCCATCGTATGGCAGGACCGACGAACTACTCCGCAATGTAAAACAATCCTCAAGAACGTGGGAGCCGATAGAGTCTACAAAGAGACCGGCTTAACAGTTGATCCATACTTTTCAGCTCCTAAAATACTCTGGTTTAAAGAAAAAAAGCCTCAGGTATTTCAACACGCACACAAATTTCTTCTAGTTCATGATTTCATTCTGTACCAACTAACAGACAATTTTGCTACAGATTACAGTAACGCTTCACGCACAATGCTGTTTGGAGTGAACTCCATGGAATGGTCTGATCTAATGTGTGAGAGCCTTGAGATTCCAAAAGAGAAATTACCAAGAGCTATCCCCCCAGGAACCCGAATTGGTGAAGTCTCCTCAAGGGCAGCCAAAGCCACCGGATTACCCTCAGGACTTCCCGTCGCCGTAGGAGGAGGCGATCAGCAATGCGGAGCAGTTGGTGTTGGTGTAGTAATCCCCGGACGAATAAAAGCTACCATTGGTACAGGTACATTTCTTTTAGCACACCAAGAAACACCTCAATTTGATCCTCAGCAACGTCTGCTTTGTAGTTGTCATGCCGTTCCTGGAAAATGGGTTATTGAAGCTAGCATGTTTTCAAGCGGTATTGTTTATCGATGGTTCCGAGATCAATTTGGTGATGAAGAAAAGCAACTAGCTACATTTCTCCAAACGGACGCCTACGAATTTATGAATAAACAGGCAAGCCAATCACCACCTGGGTCACGTGGGATTATTCTATTACCGCATTTTGTGGGAGCTGGTGCACCATATTGGAACCCTGACGCACGTGGTGTGATTATTGGGCTTGCTTTAGGTCATTCTCGAGCAGATGTTATCCGAGCAATTATGGAAGGTACTGCTTTGGAAATTCGACGAAATCTTGAAATTATGCAGGAACTTGGCATCGATATTAGGGAATTGCGAATTACTGGAGGGGCTACACGAAGCGCTGTCTGGAACCAAATTCAGGCTGACATCATGCAATTGAAAGTACTGCGAAGTCATATCGATGAAGCCACGGCGTTGGGAGCAGCGATTCTGGCAGCGGTTGGTAGTGGCATCTATCGGGATGTGAACGAGGCGTCGAAAAAAATGGTGGCGGTTAGTGAGGAATATCTTCCATCAGAAGAGTGGAAATCCCTTTATGATCAGTTATATTCGGTTCAGACCAAAGCCTACCAGGCATTAGAGAAGGCAAAGGTTTTTTCCCATCTGAGAACACTTGACGATTGAGTCACTATGGTAGAAATTCAACTTCGATATGGACCGGATCAGATTAGGTTAGAAATTCCGGAAAAAAATCTTGGGGAAGTTATTCAACCTCGAAAACAAGAAGCTTCTAAAGATATTACTGGCACCCTTCGGCAGGCATTAGAAACCCCTTCAGGTATCACACTCCCTGAGACAATTTCCAATCGACATGTGGCTGTGCTAATTGAAGATGGGACACGCGCTGAGCCACATGAAGAAATTTTACTTGAATTGACACCCCTGTTAAAACCAGCAAAGAAGCTCAAATTCATTATAGCAACTGGTTCTCATGAATCAAATAGTATGCGTAATCAAGAAATCATTCAAGCAATCCATAAAAGCTGTAAAAACAACTCAATTGATAATTATCGCGTTATTGTACATGATGCTCTAGAATCATCGTGTAAACTCCTTGGAACCACAAACCGAGGAACCACGGTCTGTGTCAATGAAGAAGTACTTGAGGTGGAAGCTTTTGTAATAGCAGCAGATATGAAAAACCATTATTTTGCTGGATATTCAAATGCAATCAAAAATTTTCTTCCAGGAATTTGTGATTTTTCGACCATTGAAGCCAACCATAGTCTTGCTTTAAAGCCTGAATCTACCTTTGGTCGTCATCCATTTCATCCTGACCCAACCCGACGTACAAATCCAGTGGCTGAGGATATGCTTGAGGCTATGAAGCTAATTTTAGCTGACCGCCCAACATTTCTTCTTGCGACGATCACGAGCGGACCATACATTTTATGGTCGGGTAGTGGTGATTTGCAAGAGGTTACCCGTGAGGGAATACAAGTTATTGATAAGATTGCTTCATTTTCTGTTCCAAAGACCGGTCATATTATAGTTACTCCTGGTGGATTTCCTCAGGATGAAAGCTTATACAATGCGCAACGAGGATTGGAACTGACGAAGAATGCTGTTGAGGATAATGGAGAGGTACTACTTTTGGCTGAATGCCCAAAGGGTATAGCTCCAACAGCAACAGCCCGCGAATTTTTTTATGACTATCTCATCATGCCAGTTCCAGAGATGATGGCAAAAATCCAAAACCATTATCGTCTCTATACGCATAAGAGCTGGAAATTTGGGGAGCTCATTCAAAGGTTACGACATATCTGGTTATACACGTCCTTAGATAGAACGAAAGTAGAAACAGCCCACCTATCTTTTTCGCAAGATCCGCAAAAAACAGTGGACGCCTGGATTGAGCAAGACCAGTACGCGACTATCCATGTCTTTCACGATGCGAACAAGATTGCTGTCTATGCAACAGATTAATACAAATTTAGTTATTATGAATAATTGGAGAATTACTTGAAATTCTGCCGACTTAAACTATTTCAGAAGATAACGTTAAGAAAGGAACCTGTGCTATATATTCGTTAACATTCCTGGGAGCTCGTAGATGCCTGTCGTTTATACCTATTGTGAGAAGTGCAAAGCGTACATTGCCATAGATGTCTCGCTAGATATTATTGATAGGCAAACAGTCTATCCCTTCCCCTATTCCTATGTACACGGTGAACCCGCCCATGTTATTACGATTTACTTGGATCAAGATTTGGTCGAACGTGGACACGAGGTTTCAGAGATTCATTCAGGTAATCAAGTCGAAGTACCCCAGGCTCCCTCCGGTGGACCTCCGCCTTCTACCTCAGCACCTCCAACGCCAATGGTGGGTACGAAAAGCCGCCGGATAGTTCCAAGAATAATCGCGGATTTGGACAAACAAAAACTATCGATTACGGAGTTCCGAATGCTAAGTCTTTGTGATGGAAAAACTACGCTACAGGAAATTGCAGATAAGATGGGATTGCAATTCTTCATCGCAATGAGAATGCTTTTAGATCTCCAAAAGCGAGGACTTGTAGATTTCGAAAAGCGATTTTAGCCCCACGAACTTAAACGAATCATTGATAACGCTAATTGTGGATGTACGAACTAGGTGATTTGATATGGGTGTCAAAGGTTGGCTTGGTTGGCACTTAAAAATGCGGAAAACCTCGTTGAACGCCTTTCAGGCTTTAGTTGCTGCGGTCATTGACGATGTCTTGAGACAAACAAAAGGAGATATTAATTCTGCGAATGCCAAATTGTTATCACTAGGAATGGCAATGGCTGAAACTCTTCTTTTTGAGTACAGTGATACCATTGGTGAACATGCCACCACCTTTGATGGATTCCTAGACACCTTTACCCTAGCCACGCGTGTGATGCTTGGAAAAGCCTTTGATAACGCCTACTATGACCAGGCAGAAAACAAAATTGTCTACGTTTTTGAAGAATGCCCAATTTGCGAAAATATTCGTATGTCAGAGGAATTTCGAGGACTAAGGTACTGTAATATTTTAAGTGGTGTCTTCCAACACGTTCTAACTCTCCGGGGTTTTAACAGTGAATGCGAAGAAGTACAATGTCGTACTTGGGGAGCTGATTCTTGTATATGGGAACTCCGGGAGATATAGAAACAGAACCCCACGTTAGTAGATATAAAGGCATAAAAGTTCAATCCTTAAATCCAAAGCGTCTTCATTGAAGAACACGTTTAACTCAATTACAGGAAACTTTGATAAACCCGCTAGATGCAGGAACACGGTGAAGTGAACACTGTGACCAAGAAGACTTCTGCTATTAGTGGATTTTATCGATTACCTATAGAGGAACGGGTGAATAAGCTCCGAGAATTTGCTGATTTATCAGAAGAAGATGTTTCAGTTCTAGAAGCGTTTGGTGCATTGGATGCAACAACTGCAGATCGAATGATTGAAAATGTTGTTGGAACCTACGCTTTTCCACTAGGTATTGCAACAAATTTCCTGATTAATGGAAAAGACTACTTGATCCCGATGGCAATCGAAGAACCATCAGTGGTCGCAGCTGCATCAAATGCAGCACGTATCGCTCGAAACGCTGGCGGGTTTTCAGCGAGCACAACGGATCCAGTTATGATTGGACAGATACAGATTGCAGACATTCCTGAATTGGAAAAAGCAGAGCGCAACATACTAGACCAAAAAAAGAGCCTACTCCGAGTAGCAAACGCACAAGATCCTGTTTTGATAAAATTTGGTGGTGGGGCACGAGACCTTCAAGTGCGCCAATTAAAGACCAGTATGGGGCCTATGCTAGTTGTTCACCTCCTTGTAGACACACGTGATGCAATGGGAGCTAATGCCATTAACACTATGGCAGAAGCACTTGCTCCCCTCATTGAAGACCTCACTCAGGGAAGAGTCTATCTTCGCATTCTTTCAAATTTAGCAGAGTTCCGACTTGCACGAGCTGAAGCAACCTTTCCAAAAAAACTCCTAGGCGGACCTAAAGGCGTTGACGGCATCTTGAAAGCCTATGCTTTTGCTGAAGCAGATCCTTACCGTTGTGCAACACACAATAAGGGTATCATGAATGGAATTGATGCCGTGTTATTAGCAACCGGACAGGATTTTCGTGCGGTTGAAGCAGGAGCACACACTTTTGCAGCGACTCGTCCAGAAGGCTACCAATCTCTCACGAAATATAAAAAAACGAAATCAGGTGATTTGTACGGTCGCATTGAACTACCACTGGCTGTTGGTCTTGTTGGAGGAGCAACCCGAACCCACCCAGTAGCGCGATTGAATGTAAAAATTTTAGGAGTTAAAACTGCAAACGAGCTAGCACAAGTCATTGCTTGTGTGGGGTTGGCTCAAAATCTTGCAGCTTTACGAGCTCTAAGTCAAGAAGGAATCCAAGCAGGTCATATGAAACTCCATTCACGGAATGTTGCCATTGCTGCAGGCGCAGAAGGAAACGAGGTGGATAAAGTTTCACAACAGATGATTGCAGAAAAACGTGTACGATTTGACCGGGCCCAAGAAATCCTAACCAAACTCCGAAACAAAGAGTCATGACACGACAATATAATATAACCCTCGTTCCCTCTATTTAAGAAAAGAAACACGATTTGTAACTGATTACAGAAAACCATCACTCCAGCGGTGGGATAGTGTACGATGAAACGATACATCGGAATGATTGAGGTTCTCGGTGAGAGTGGGGAACTGCAGCCGCTTCATTGGAATCCAAAGCACCTTGTTGATGGCCGAACGATACTTGTTGTCGATGAAATCGAAGGCATCATTTGGGTTTGGCTAGGTCCAGGAAGCTCGATGCTTCAGCGAACAACGGCACTCCGACAAGCGCGCTTCATTATGCGAAATGGTATTCATGTTGATGAGATACATTTTGGCACTAAATGTACGAACTTCATCGAGGTCCCTGGTGACCTGAAAAACCCAAAGGCTTCACTTTTAAAGAAACTATTGGAAACAACCCAGAAGACATCAGATTTTCTAGTAGTTATAGAAGAAGAACCGGTCGTTTCCACTTTTGATGAAATTTTACAGGAGCGGGCAGAAGTCTTTGAGAAAGCGATTGCCCCAGAACCCACTCGACAAGTTACACCACAACGCCGTCGAATTCTTGCCTATGAAGAACAACTTGCCAGTAAAGTATTGTTTGCAGTAACAGATTGTTATGGGCAAGGTGTTATGACACCTTTAGGTCCAAATGAGTTTCAGGTCTCGGTTCTCCGATTGCAATTACGATTTTTCTGCCAAGGTGACAATATTCTCTTTTCAGAAATACGGGCAACTGCACAAGAGGACATAGATGCCTTTACACGCTGTTTTGGTCAACAACCACAGCTTACTGCAGAAGGGGACCAAATCATTGCACAGCGCCCAATGGAAGGTATTCCTGTGCCTAATGGAGAGGAAACACCAGTATCAGTAGTTGACTCAATGAGAAAACAACTTTCGAAACTTAGCACGGGAGTTACATCTGAAGAAAACACAGATGCTAACAGGGAAGATTCCAACGAGAATGCAGTCAATGAAGAAGAACCAAATGACAAAAATACTGATGACAAAGAGAACGGTGGTTCTTCAGATTTCGAGTTATTTGGCTAGTAGAATTCCAAGCCACCCCAGTGGATAGCAAGACTGAATACAAGGGTCATTCGAGATGGAATTGATTATTCATGGCGCAGGGCAGATTGTAACAGGAAGCCTTTTTCAAATTAGAACCAAGAACATTTCATTTCTTCTGGATTATCATAATAAATGTTAAAGAAATGCAAGATTTCGCCAGCCGTGTTAAGGAAGCTCAAGACTCCCTCATCGAAGAACTCGGCCCTATCAAATACATCGGCAAAGCCCTTGGACGTGGTGACGTAGTGTTGTGTGCTGAAAGCGTCGACGACGATGACACTCTGCGAGAGAAACTGGACCGTGTGACCTACGAGTTTCGTCGTGTCATTAGCTATGAAGTCGAGTACGAAGACTTCATGGAAAAAGTCGAAGAGTATGTCACGATTACTCTGAAAGTCAGTATCATTGGTTACGGGGGGGGTTGGAAAAACCGCCCTAGTTACGCTTCTCAATGGTGGCGTTCCCTCCACCAGCTATGTCCCCATCATCGCGATTGATATCCAAAAAATCGAAGGTGCCCGCATCGGCACTTATGAAATCAGCACCTGGGACTTTGCGGGGCAAGATCGATTCCGGAGGCTCTGGGAACTCTATTTCCGCGGTAGCCGTATTATTCTTCTGGTTACAGATTCCACCCTAGAAAATGTTCTCAACAGCAAAGGCATCATCGACCTGATTCGCCGAAAGGATATCGCTGCACAACTTCTTGCCATTGCGAACAAGTAAGACCTGCCAGGTGCTTTATCACCACAACTCGTTCAACGAATCCTGGGCATTAAGGCTTACGGAATGGTTGCAATCGATCCCAATAACCGCGAAAAGGCCCTCGACATCATAAAAGAAGCCTTAAAACTTGCAGCACCAAAAGAAGAACCAGTTGCACCGAAACCTGAATTGGTCTTTGATTAACCTCTTATTTGGTCCCTCGGCTTTTTCTATCAATCAACAGTGATAATCCACCTATCAGCGGTAGGATTATAATGAGTGCAATAAGGGTCTCAAGGAATAAAGCTGGGGGAAGGTCTGGTGGCTGTGACGTGACAAGAATGCGAGTACTAACCGTTGGGCTCCAACTACTAAACCATTGATCATTATCCTGTGCACGAACTCGGAAAAAGAATATCGTATCGTTCTCAAGAAACTCAAAGAAGAACGAAGGGTCAGGGGTGTCTCCCGAATCAACAAGGTGTATGAATCCGGGGTCTAGTGCTAGCTCAAATTGATACAAGTTTACAGTACCATCTAAATCAATACTCGGTGTCCAGGTCAGAGTTAAATTCTGGAAAGGATGCGTTTGATTAAGAGGAGTAACGGTAGGTCGAGAAGGTCTGCTATGATTAAACCCATAAATCGCGCTGTGATAAGATGTGTTTCCTGTGATTTGATCGATTTGTTCCACTGCGAGCGCGAGGTGTGTGGCGTTGAGTGGAATCATGCTTCCTATAGTTGAGTCCTTGTTTTCATCGGGTTCAGTCCACCGTGTCAATTTTTGTCCCGAGTTACTTAACTTGTAAACGAGGTTATTGGAATCGAGATAGAAGAAATCACCATTTGGTGTATGAAACAGCTGGAAGCATTCCGATGGCCCTGAGGGAGATGTAAATCGTGTAATAATTTGTGTTGTTGATAGGTTCAGTAGTGTGATTCCAAAATGATTATCGGCTACTGATAAACATCCATCCTCAGCATAAACCGAACGGATATAATAGAATTGGTTTTCATTAGTACCGAGTTCACCCCAAGTCCGTAAAAGAATCCCCTGCGTGGAATATTCATAGAATATTGGTGTCGAACTCGTTGCCGCAATAA
>JBHLSA010000009.1:0-607 GCA_048882025.1 Candidatus Thorarchaeota archaeon
GAACCCGAAGTAAGGCAGTTTCCCAATCACCAACGCCAAAATATCACTCGCCGTACGATTTCCCCAATCAGGACCATGATTATTATCGCCTTTAGTGATAAAGAATAGCTGCCCGGATATATTTTGAATCTCTATGATGCGATGTACAATGGGTACATCACCAGGGGCCCAAATATTTGATGAGGCGTTATAAATGACAATATCGCCGACTTGAAGGGTAGTAGGGTCAACTGCACGCACAACTACCAGATCTCCCCGGTATAGGACGGGTTCCATAGATTCTGATTCCACAGCGAGTAACGGCGTGGGTGTCTGGAGATAGAATTGGAGTCCCATGCCACTTCCCCATACAACAAGTAAGACAAGTACAACAATAACGGCATCTTCAGCCAGTTCTCGTTTCCAACTCTTCTCTTGGCTCAATTGTTGTACCTCGTACCGCTGCTAGATAAGGTGGGGTAACATCTACAGTAAAAAGGTATGCATAGGACCTAATGATTTTTAGTCTACCTGCACATATCCTGGGTTGGGTGCCCATAGATGCATTTCCTGTCAAAAATTCTGAAAGATATGCCTGATGAATCCGTACATCGTGCCTTTCTCCGCT
>JBHLSA010000009.1:617-21109 GCA_048882025.1 Candidatus Thorarchaeota archaeon
GAATATGAAGGACCCACAGCTGAAATCACCATAACACGTGCCGGTAAAGTCAAAGTACGATCAACCTGGTTATATCAAGACTTGGTTGCGGCAGTATTCCTGGATTTGATTCCGGATGACAATTTCACTCTTTCTGGAATCGTGCTAGCCTATGAACCCCTAGATGAAACGTTAACCGAAGTAGGCATTAAAGCCGAGCCATTTAAGAAGAAACCACGAACCCAACTTTTCCAATCAAAAATTAGTGGAACATATTCTAAACAACAAGGCCAAATTCTTTATGACGAGATAGGTGAGAATGCTTACATCTTTTGTAACCTAACCACAAAAAGCGGCTGGAATCATAAATCTAAAAGTAAAATTCCTTCCGCGCAGAAAGAACCGCCAATTGCTGAACAACTCAAGTATAGTTCAACCCAAGTTCCCGCAGGGACAGAATTTGTTGCAGAGCTTATCCGAGCGCTGGTTCCCGATTTTCATGACGATATTCCTGAAAACTTCTCAACGCTGCGAATTGAAAACACTTACGAAATTCAAGAATTGGTCTTTCCACCCAATAAAGATCAGCTGACATCAAAGGAAATTCGGTTAAACACTAAACGACAAGGCATCCTTCATCGGAAATTAACGATTGATGAAAAAGAGTACACCAATAAGCACCCATTAATTGCTTAACAACATTCTTTAACCTAGATTGTGACCTGAACCAAAAATAATTAAAAAGGTGGAACTGTTCACTCATCCCTAATTTCAACAGGTGTTACAAATCATGCAGTTTTCTTTACTCCTCCCTTGGTACTCCGTATATGGCGGCCTTCTCATTGCATTGGCCATTATGATTGTAATTTGGCTGGTTTACATTGTGGAAAAAGCTCGACAACCACCTTGGGCGAAAATAATCTTAGCTATCATTCTCATTGCCCTCGCCACGGGCTTTGGCCTACATCTCATCCTATTCCAATTTGCTATTTAACTGGTCAAAACGCCAATCAAAATAATCTTCGTGTGAATTTAGAAGAGGCTTGCTTTTTTCTCCAAGATTAATTGTTGAATTGAACAAACATCAGTAAGTTCGTCATTTACGATTGCTGCAACACTTTTTTGCACCTCACTCCATGAGGCCTGTTCATCAACGACAAGTTCAGTTGATGCAATCAACGGTTGGTCAATCGGGTAGCCAATCCTTGTGAGTATCTTCACATAGATTTCAGAAACCCTCGCTTCTTCAGCAATTACGTGATCAGCAATCCGTTGTGCTAACACGTTATAGATTTTCCCAACATGATTTTGGGGATTTTTCCCTGCCGTGGCTTCAAGGCTCATTGGGCGACACGGTGTAATCAATCCATTCGCACGATTACCACGACCAACCCCTGCATCATCACCCATTTCCGCTGATGTACCGGTTATTGTTAGATAATAAGATCCACGCTTAGGATCATCTGCTGAATTTACAACAACGCTAACATCTCGATCTGTGATCTTCTTGGCTTTGTCGAGGACAGCATTCTTGACATCTTCAAGTACGCCTGCATAATGATCTGCATCAGGAACCAGATGAGCAATCATTGCCGCGGCGATGGTGAGCTTAATTTCGTCGTTTGTTCGCAGCCCCATAATTTTGATATCTTCTCCAACTTCAGGATGTTTTTTCTTAAAAGCATCAGAGTTTAGAAGCTGTTCGGATTTATAGACGAGTTCTTCAGTTTCTGAAAAAGGTGCAAATGCAACACCAAAACTTGTGTCATTCGCTCTTGGAATATCATCTATTGCTCTTTCAAATACATTTGTCAAGTCCGTCGAACCCGGCTTAATTTTATAATCCATTAATACCTGTTCTGTTGGATCAAGAAATCGAAGTGTATCCTGTAGCGTGTGTTTCATTGATTGGAGTGTTAATGGACCCAAAGGAATGCGAAACATGCTACCATCTTTGAAAATCTCGGTGGTTGCGCGACCAACAACACAAATGTATATTGGATCTAAAAGCTCTCCACCACCAAAATCAACATGAGCGCGTCCTCCGGCAATTGAACCTTTATCAACATTATGATGTAGGATTCGGCCATAGTTATCCAAATAATAATTACAGAGTTTTACCCCCACATTTTCAACAATTGCATCGAGGATGGTATCGGGGTGTCCTTTCCCTTTCCGTTCAACAATTTCTAATGGCTGTTGTTCAATTGGTAGGACCTGTGCTTTTTCCACAATGATATTTCGTGACATTCATGGTCATCTCTTAAAGTCGGCTTGGATGAGTTTGTTTTTTAAGAATTTGGGTTTTGCACCCCTGAATATTCGTCAGACGAATAATCGGTTTTGCACTTTTGCCATAACACTTAAGCCAATCAAGACCTACTGTGTATTATCCTCGTGGCTACTCAGCGGAAGGACTGTGTTCATCAGTGTCGAGGAGTGGTACAGTATGAGCCATTTTGTGGATGAAGATGAGGTTCGGCGGCTAAGTCGCCGCATTGCAGAAGAATTCGAGTCAACGTATGGAACCTTAGATGAAAAAGTTGCTCGTGTTCCAGATAACGCTGCTGCAGCAATAGCTGATGAATGCGGCGTGCCACTCGAAGTTGCCCGTGTAGCATACCGTGTTATGCTTGATGGTATCATCCCTGACCCCAAACCCTCTTGCTCGATTCTAATGCAGGAATTTGATCGTAGAGCTAAACTGGGAAGTCCTGTTCCTGAAATCGATACTTACATGCGAGAAGTAGCTATTACGGAAGGAAAATGGATTGAATACCTTTATGGTCAATTAGGAAAAATACTCCTAGCAGATTTGCGAAATTTAGCAAATCTTGAGCGTACGATTGCGGATGAAATTGAACCGGCAAGTGAGCGAGTCATTGCTGTTGTTGCAGAACGTAAAAAAATAACTGGATGCTATTTCGAATCACTCATTCAACGATGGATGAATGATCATAAAGGCGCTACTATAGATATTGCCGTCCAGGCAATTGCTGGCGGTTTAATTGGTTCAATGGCTTCTGATATTGTCGATGCGATCAATGGTGCTCGTGCGTCGCTTCTCATTAAACTTCGACGCTATGAGCAATTTCTAAGACAAAAGGACGACGATGATGAAGAATCCCGGTTAATGGAGAAAGTATTAGGTGAAATTCAAAAACTTATCAAAGAAGTTCAAGGACCTCTGGGTCAAGTAACAATCCAAACAGCTGGGGAGATTCTAATTGAAGTCGCACCTCCGCCACTTGAATCATTGGATGAGAAACCTAAATTTGGCTTTATTCATTCTGCTTTTCCTGCGCGACCTCAGATGGGTCCACCCATGCAAACTCCACTCGATTATCTAGAACGTGATGTTTGGCTTGCAGCAATGAAACCACCAGAGGAAAGAACGAATTTCTTGCGGGAGAAAATTTCAAACGTAACCAATAATCTCCTTGAGCAAGGAACACCGCTCGATAAAATTGGCTCGACTATTATATTTGATTTAGATAGTCGCTTTTCATGGAAATCCTCTAAGAAAACTCTAGTTCGAAAAGAATTACGGGAGATTCGTGATTCTGCTGGTGAAGATTACCAAACTCAAATTGAAAACTATGTTCTGGAAAATATCTTGGCGAAAATTCCTCAATTAAAGTCAAAACCAACAGACGCGGAAACATAATGACATAATTGGTGTTTTATATGACTGAGCAAAATCCACCATTATTATGGGTTCTAGATTATGTGATTCCTAGTTTCCAAATTCTTGGTGAAACTATCACGTTAAGTGGAGAACTCCTCATTGCTTCTCGTCAACTTTTCAGCTTTTTACAAGAGGAAATTGTTCGCTCGGCTTTAATAGGTCCGGGAGTCGTCAAAGGGCAAGTTTCGATAAAAGGGAAACCAGTTGACATGGAATATCTTGTTGGTGGAGTGATTTTTGATCCAACACAAATGCGACCCCGTGAACCAATACCCCAACTTGATATTATAAATCCTGAAATTTTAGACCCCCTAGAACAAGCTACTGAAGAAACAGTTCAAGAAATCATCCGAACTTTAGTCATCAAAAAAGGATCTGTTGAGGATACGGGTCAAATTCTCACAATAACTTCAGAAGGAGACCTTCCACGAACTCTGATTACTGAAACTCGCATGATAGCAAAAAACATCTCTCTTGTCTCAGGAATGAAAAAAGCAAAGTTTCTTCTCGGAGGGCAAAAAAACTGGTTGTACACTCCCTTTAAAGAAGCTTTACTTCGAAATCGATATAGTGATCCCAGTAAAATTTGGACATTTCGTATAGATAACAAGGAGTTCGAATCCTTTGATTCAGAGAAGTTCAACGAATGGATTATCATCGAAATGCAAACTGATCCAACAACCGCTTCAAGTTCAAGTCAAGTCGTGGAATCGGAGTTTAACTTCATCCTGAACTATCTCCTTGGGAATAGGGAGTACTTCATATTTTGAGGTTTTACTCTAATCTTGATTAGGGTGCTCTATGGCTTCAATCGCTTCATTTGCCTTTTCCGCGAGGTCGTGACGACCAATAACATCTGCAATTCGTTGAATTCCTTGAAGAATATGTACCTGATTATCAAGAAATCCAAAGATGTCACCAGGGTAGATGAAAAGTTCATATTCTTCTAAAAACGTTGAACTGATTTGGGAGGGTGTTAATCCTCTGTATCGAAGTTCCAAAATCGCTTTTGAAACATTCCATATGCCACAATCGCAGAAGGGATTTTCTTTGCACCGGCAATTAAAGAAATCGATAGTCCATTTGCTAAATTGTTGTAAAACCCACCTGGGTAGTCGTTTCAATCGTCGGCTTCGTTTTGCGCTCATTAAATCAAGGACTGCTCCTGCAAATAACCGTGTGGCAAATCGGGTTCGAAGCGCTCGCTCGATTTCACTTTGGAGTCGAGGCGAAAGGTAAACGTTTCTTATGGGCTCCAATCGTACCGAGAGGTTATCTGCACTATTGCGTCGGTACGCCTGAATTGCTGCAACATTTGATGCAGAAAAATATGAGATCGCAGCAGCTCGACCAAGCTCAGTCGGCATGATTTCTTGTCCACTTTGAGTTGCAAGATCGTGTTTTCTTAGGAATCGGAATCCTTCTTTGAACGTCACTGTTCGAGAAAGTAATTGTTGATAAGTAGCTTCAAGATGTGTTTGTGAAATGGAATCATAGCAGGATAATGTAGCAAGCAACTGATCAACTGATTGCTCAAATGTTGCTTCGGGTCGTACGTCTTCAATTGGATTGTTTAATAAGTCAAGCGCAACTTCTTCCTCTGTTTTTGGTTCATCACCAAAATAGCGCCGACCAATTTCAGCTAGTGAATACGCTTTTCCAATGTCGTGTTTTCCTAAACGTCCTGCTCTACCAAGCATTTGTGTGTATTCGCCCACACTCAAAGTTTTTGTACCCATCATCAGACTTTGAAAAATTACTGTACTTGCTGGAAAATCAACACCTGCCGCTAAAGCTGCTGTGGTTACTACCACGCCAATTTTTCCTGACGCAAACGCCTCTTCAATTTTGTGTCTTTGAAGATAAGTCATACCTGCATGGTATGGCCTTGCAGGAATTCTCTGTTTTTGAAGTTCTGAAGCAATTGAATGAGTATTTCGCCGCGAGTTAGTGAATACAATTGATTGCCCGCGGAATCCGTAGGAGCTTTTGTGTTGATATTCAGATTTCGTGATGTCTGCAATAATTCGAATTTTGTCTAGCTCTGTGAGTACCATTATAAGATGGCGCTGTAATGGGACTGGACGACCTCTTAGAATGACAGGAGTTAGTTTGAGTTCCTGAGCTAATTCTTCTGGATTTCCTACTGTTGCTGAAAGCGCAACTAGTTGAGCTTTGGGAAATAAGGTGCGGATTCGAGTGATCAATCCATCTAGTTCCGGTCCTCGGTCTTCATCAGCTACCATTTGAATTTCGTCGATGACAACAACACCGACTTCACCAAACTTGCTTCCCTTACCCGAACGTAAGAGAAAATCAAATCCTTCATAGCTGGCCACAATGATGTCAGCTTCTGCCACATCATCATCAACAATGACTAAGGCTTCCTCTCCAACATCAATGGAGCTCATGCCAACTCGAATGGCAACACGTAATCCAAGTGGCTCATATTTTTCTCGATATTCGTGATATTTCTGGTTTGCTAACGCTACTAATGGAGAAAGGTAAATGTAGGTCTTTCCTTCCATGGCGCCCTTTAATCCTGCTAATTCTCCAACAAGGGATTTTCCACTGGTCGTATCCGATACGGCTAGAATTGATTGACCCTCTAGCAATCCCACCTTAACAGAATTTACTTGAATTGGGAGTAAAATATCAATTCCTGATTTTTTAAGAACTTGAACTAATTCGACTGGAATTGAAAGGTTGGAAATAGAAACCTTTTCTTCAGACTCTTTAACTGCTTGGACATTGTCATACAAGGTCATCGCAGGATTTTTACTCGGACGGAATTGTGCAGACAAAAATGAAGCCACTTTCTCTACAGAGCGTAATCGATGTAACATTGTCTCTAAATTACGATAGGCGTTTTTAGAAATCTCAACATCCATCGACTCCAATCGGTGGGTTAGTTCACGTGATGCACATTTGTAACAGACCGGTTGACCTTCCATATGAAACAATTCTTGTTTACGCAACATTGTCAACCGACCTTCTGCAATACAAGAATTACATGCCCGAATGATTACCGGGTCCTTCACACCAAAATCACGTAACATCCCTTTGAGTTCTGTTAAAAAGGGAAATCGGGGTTGCCGTGGAATTGCAATGTATTCAGCATTTCGCACCCAATTAAGGAACATTCGTGGATCAATTGGTCGCACGCCGCCTTTTTGAACCAACCATAATTTTTCAGGGCGTAGGCGTCCTTCTTTCATTTGAAATTGCACTCGTGCTCGGAGAATCGGTAGTGAAGCTCGCTTTGGGCGAAATATCACGCAAAAAGCTGCTAGCTCCCGTTTTTTCTCAGGAAAGAGAGCCAGACCAAAAGGAGGTTTTAATGAGCGCATACTGTCACACTTTTCAAAACAGCTTGGCAGAGAACACCAAGTAACGCTTATTAGTCTTATCTTACGTAAAGGAGGCAGGGGTTCAGAGTGCGCCAAATAGAAATCTTTCCTGGCATTCTGTCCTTAATGCTTAGTAAAGCTGCTCGAGCAGGAAGGACAGAGATTGGTGGATTTCTCATTGGACGAGTTGAACGAAATAAAATAATTGTTACCCGTGCTACTTTTCCTCGACAACGGGGAACTACAACACATGTTGCAATCAATGATGCAGATATGGCTATTCTTGCAGAAGAATTGGCTGAAAGAAATACTGGCGAAGTAATCATCGGATGGCACCATACTCACCCCGGTCTTGGGGTATTCATGTCAGGCACCGATATTTCTACACAGCAGCGCTATCAAGCCTTTTTTCCAGAAGCTATCGCTTTGGTAATGGACCCCTTCAGGTTTGCCGAAACTTTAGATTTACAGGATTTGGATCTCAAAATCTTTCGAGTGGCAAAGCGTAAAGCCATGGAACTCGATTATGTGTATGCGCACGATCCTTCAGAAATAATTCCTGATTTGTATAGTATCATGCTTATGCTCGAAGAACCTGCCCATATGATATTTGAGGACACATGGTTTGAAAAGATGTTACGAGACGTTATCGGAGAGTCAATCACTACGCCAGAATTTACTTACGGATTAGGAGAATTTTTGAAAGTGGTTGTTGCATTTGGAACAATATTATTTTTTATGATTTTCATAGCCATAGCACTTCTTGGTCTCATCCTGTAAATTATGGGAGAAAAATACGCAATAGGATTTGAAATTCATTATAAATTGTATGAGCTTATGAAACACAAATGCATCATTCTGGTTCATCGAAGCCAAGGGCCTTGAGTGCTGCAAGTATCGCTTCTTTATCATCGACTGAAACATCATTAATTTCAGCGCTAGCTTCGGAGACACTCACGGTTTCAAGTCCAGGTTCCTCAACGGGAGCAATAGTAGGCTCTTTGGGAGTAGTTTTGGCTTCTATTGTTTCCTGAGCGGTAGGCTCAGTGGGTTCTGAGATTAATTCGGGGGTTACTTCAGGAGTGACTTCGGGGGCGATAGGTTCTTCTTCAGGTTCAGGGAATGTAGTTGCTTCTGCGGTTGTGGCCGTAGCTGGCATCTTCCGGAATCCAAGAAGTTCTTCTGGTTCGAGGGGGTGGGCTTCCATAATTTTTGTAACTTTCGTGGCGTAAATTTTCATAAGACCAATGTAGTAGCCAAGGCGAATTTGATCGCGACTAGCACCAACTAAGAGCGTTTCAGGGGTTCCACGCATAATGATGGTAAAGCCCTTGTTTCCTCGTAGAATTACTTCAGAAAGTGTACCCTGACTCAATTGTCGGAGCGTTTCTTCACCAACATTGACAAGGGTAGCAGTTGCGGCGGAAAAAATGTCTGAATCCACATCACCGCTAACTGCACATGCAAGACGAATACCTTCACGCGTAACTACTGCTAATGCCTCTAAGCCAGTAGATTGTTCGATTCGTCTCATCAAATCCTGTAGATCTTTAAACGGAGTCTCTGCCATCGTCATAACGCTCTAAGTAGCTGTCTTCCATGTTCTCTTCTTGCTTTCCTATATCAAGGTTGCTGTATTCATAAATCAATTTTGGCATGTTTTGCGAGCATCGAAAAGGGTGCTCTAAAACTTGAATACTTTCATTCTACTCTGCATACTCAGTGTTTGCTAGAACGTATTGTAGTTTATATAGGTTCTGCGAGAACCGCAAAGTGAGAAAATGAACCATGGCGTCTTCAATTGATACACTTTTTCAAACGAACTATTTACCAGCAAAACTTCTGCATAGAGATCAGGAACTTACCACGCTCAGTAATCTTCTTGGCAAAGGCGAAGAAGCTCGTCAACCGGTGAGTGTACTAGTTCACGGAAGTTTTGGTATTGGTCGCACAACTCTTCTTCGATTCTTTGCAAAACATGAACTAGGTTCCTATCGGCGCCCACTAATTCGATTTCAGTACAAACAACCATATGAAATTGTAAATGATACACTTCAAGCTTTATCGAACACGATGGGACATCCCAAATCACTCCCAGAACAATGGACTCTCATAAAACGCTTGCTTCGAAAAGCAGAGGTACCTTTTGTGTTTACATTTGATGATGTGAACCCTCAAACGAGTATCGTTTACGGAAAATTTCTACAACTATGTAAAGATAACAGCATTTCCTCAATGGCTACTGCCCCTCGGTATTTTCCGCGTCAACTTTCCCCAGAAATTTCCCAATTCGTTGATATTTCTCTCGAATTGGAACCATTTTCCGATCATCAATTTCTAGATATTATTAAACAACGCATTACGGAGGTGTTTCCAAATCCTGTTCCACCTCAAATAATGTCATTTATGGCAGATCTAATTTGCGTATTGGATTTCCAGCGTCCTGCCACTGTAATGGAACTGCTTCAGAATTTGGTTCCCCTGCTCTCTTCAACTCAAAATATTACGACAAATACGATTCGGCAAGCTTGTATCAATTCACATACTCTGCATTATGATTTCTGGAGTGGACATTTATCCAGCCTTGTGGATTTAGATATGACTACAGTTCTTCTTCTTCAAGCGATTGGTCAATACTTTGTTTATAATCCTGGGCAGGTTTACGTTACCAATTCCAGTTTATTTCACCAATATCAGCATATAGCTGAAGGCATTGGGCTAGCTTCCCACCCGTCGCAATTTTCTCGTGCACTGAATGTGTTGTTATTTCAAGATCTTCTTTTACGCTCCCGCTATAGTTCAGAAAACTTCTTTACCCTTCTCCCTGCTGAAGGCTATTTGGAAATTGTTGATTTACTTCTTGGCGAACGCCATCTAGATTTGTGAAGGTCTATTTGCTTGATTGACTTTTCATTAGGGCCCGCGCTAAGAGACGTGCCACTCTAAGAGGTTCTGGAATTCCTCCAAATCGCGTTAGTCGATTAATGACACCTTTCACCGTTTCCCAACTACAGCCTATAAATTGAACAAATACGGTAGACTCAGTATCTAGTTTTATTGGTTTCATTACTCCATTTCGAAGTACAATTTCCCAACGAATTTCCCAATCAGAAGGAAACGTAGAAATGAGGTGTTCTTTCAAATTTTCCTGTGGCGCTTTCGTTACACTAATCACTGGTAGCTTTGTTGCACTGTACAGTTGAATCATATCGATGACATTGTAGCCTGCTATGACACTTCCATGAAGCATTATTCCATTCAAATCTTGACGGTCAAGCTGCTGAATCATTTCGATTACAGCTTCAGATGCATCTAATCCTCTTAGAGTCGCTTTTCTCCATACTAAGCCATCAAGAATGAGATCAGCACGCATTACGACTCCACCCAAAATGGTGTCGACTGCGCCCAACAAGCCACTTTCAGCTACACCAAGAAAACGGGCTGCTGGTTTCAATAATGACAGTTCAGAACTCAATACAAACGCCATATTACATAGACGGGTACTATAAGAAAAAAGGAAGGGGTGGAAAGAATAGCTAGGCGGGTGCATTCATTTTCTTGCCCGGATGCTTCGCCTGCCATTCATCCACGGGGATAGCAAATTTCTTTTCGACTGCAGGTCGGTGAAGACTATTGTATGAACAAAATGGAATGATTCGTCCATCAGGGATGGCATAATGAATACCACATCGTTCAAGTCTCTCAAGATCGAAGTTGTAGGGGTCCTGAAAGTGCATGGACCCTAACATGATGATGCGCTCCATAAATTCGGCGAGTGAGTCATAGTCTTTCTTGCGCAGGAAGTTATTGGCGAGGTTAAAGAGAAGGCCTTTCTTTTTGAAGAAGCGCATTGCACCGATGATGCCACGTAGATTTGCTCGTGTTTTTCGACCTTCTTCATAATCAATTGACATTTTTTCAAGTGTACCTAAGAATCGTTCTACATCTACGTATTTGGTTATGGGCTGATATGTTCCATCGTCTTCAATTATGATAAAGGTCGCCATACCGCAGGCAGGGTGTGTAGAGAACTCGACTGCAGGGGCGCCTCCTCGTGCTCCGAGAGCTCGTGCTAGAGGTACAACAAACGGCACAGGATACCAATCGCTGGGTTTTATTACACCATTGGTCTGTTCTTCTGCTAATTGCATCAGGTCAGGAATGGTAATTCGCATTTCTTGGCGTTTATCATAGTCAATTCGTCCGGTAATAGATACTGGCTGGAAGTTGACGCATCGAATAATGTCATTATTTTCAACACCAAATCTTATGATATCTCCGACTTGATTGTGATTTACATTTCGGACAAGTGTTGGAACCAACACAATACTACGAAGTCCTTCCTCCCGACATCTTTCCAGTGCCTTTTTCTTCTGAGAGAGAAGGTTTACACCACGGGCAGCTAGGTAGGGTTCAGGGGTCACACCATCAAATTGCATATAGACGGTGCTCAAGCCTGCTTCTGCTAGCTTCTTAGGATATCCTTTCTGTGCCAACATCAAGCCATTCGAAGCAATTTCCACATGTGGAAATCCCGCCTCCTTTGCAGCCCGAATTATTTCAGGAAGATCTGCCCGCATGGTTGGTTCGCCACCGGCAAATTGAACTGCTGGTGCTGGGACAGGGATATTGGATCGAAGGTTAGCGAGCATTTCTTTGATTTCATTAAGGCTTGGTTCATATACGTAACCTGCCTTTCCTGCGTGAGCAAAACAGATTGGGCATTCAAGGTTACACCGGTTAGTAACGTCTATCAAAGCTAGGCAGGTGTGGGTTTTATGGTTAGGACAAAGACCACAGTCATTGGGACATTGATTAACGGTTTCTGTTCGAGGATTTTCAAGGCCTAAACCATTATATGCAAAGTCGAAAGCTCGACGAAATTCCTTTGCACTAGACCAGTATACGTCTTTGAATTTACCATGATCTTTGCACTCTTTTCTAATCATGACTTTGCCATCTTCTTCATAGATTTCTGCATCCAGGGTGCAGAAACATTCAGGACAGATGGACCGTGTAGTATAGGGGAGTTCTTTAGGTGCCATTTTTTCCATTGTGCTTTTTCGCTCCTTTGTGGTTACCACTGAGGAGTGGTGATATTGTAATGATTCGGTCAGGAGTTTCTTAAAAGGCTTTTCCGAAAAATCCGAGTAGGAGAAAGCTGGTTATCAAAGGAGCGATAGTGTTTTTATAATATCTCCGCATATATCTGGGTATGTCCCGGGTAATACGCTTGCATTTGGTCTCTGTCAAACTTCCTAAAGCCTACGTCAAAGGTCTCGACACCCTCGTTGATAGAGGAACCTATCCAACACGGAGCGAAGCCATCCGCGTGGCAATTCGCGATCTCCTCAAAAGGGAACTTTGGATATCAGGATCTCCATTAACAATGCCTCGAACACCAGATGATTAGCCCTAATTGACCATGGATTAGCGTTCTCGGCTCCCTTGGATATACTCCTCAACTCGCCGCTTAGCAATTGCATCCTCGATTTGCTCTGGTGGGTGTTTGAATGAGTAACTGGAAATGCTCATCAATGGTCCGCTTACTCCACGATCTAGAGCAATTTTTGTTGCTCGAATAACATCAGCAACTACCCCTGCGCTGTTGGGCGAGTCTTCCACAGAGAGTTTCAGTGAAATGTGGATTGGCATACCACCCCATTTCTTTCCTTGGGCGTGAATATAGCAGACTTTTGTATCATTGAGAAAGGGAACATAGTCGCTAGGTCCAATCCGAGTTGGCACTGGGTAATCCAAGATGCTGGTTACTGCCTCAGTTTTGCTAATACGCTTACTCTTTAATCGATGTTCTGCCAGCATATTTTCGAAGTCTGTGTTCCCACCAATGTTTAGCTGATAAGTTTCGTCAATTTCAATACCTCGATCTGACAGGAGTTGAGCAATTACGCGGTGGAGAATAGTAGCGCCGACTTGGCTCTTGATATCGTCACCAGCCATAGGGAGATTGGCTTTTCGGAATTTTTCTTGCCAAGTGCTATCAGATACAATAAACTCTGGAATGCAATTAATAAAACCACAGCCTGCATCTAGTGCTGCTTGGGCATAGTATCGTGATGCTTCTGCACTGCCTACTGGTAGAAAGTTGACAAGAATCTCTGCATCGGCGTTTTGCAGTTCTTCTGCTACATCAACAGGTTTCATTTCTTTTGGATCATATACGTCAAAGGAGCCAAACATATGTTCAGCAACGCCATCCATGATGGGTGCAGGAAGAACTTTTACTCCTAGTTGTGGAGTATCTGCGAATTTAATCACACAGTTGGGATGGACGAAAATGGCTTCACTAATGTCTTTTCCAATTTTTCCTGCATTGACTTCAAAAGCAGCGACAAATTGAATGTCACGAGGGAGATATCCACCAAAAGAGGGGTGCATAAGTCCTGTCACTCGTTCTTCTTTTCCTGTCACATCCTTGTAGTAATGTACGCCTTGAACTAGAGCCGATGCACAATTACCAAGCCCTGCAATGGCAACTTTAATGGGGTTCATTTAAAACACCGAAGCCAGATAGTTTATGATGATAAAGTATATTTGCCGTTTAGCCGAGTACACCATTTAAGCATTTCTCCTATTCTGGACAACAACTGTCCAGGAGACAGCAAATTAAAAACGGTGTATTCTCTTAAACGAAAGCGAGAAGTTATGTCAGCTATCTACGCTCGTCTCAAACTATCAAGCATTGTTCTACCTATTATTGTGGCCATAGGTATGATTACATATTTCGTTGGGTTAATCTACGTTCTCGAGTTACTCGGGTTTCCATTGTTTTTACCTAGTGCCGTCCGCTTCTTCTTTCTTCCTACAATTCTTGCGTTCCCTTGGATCCTTTTTGTAGTTATCTTTCGAGAACGCACAATTAACGCATCTGAGACTATGAATAGGAAAAGTAATCTAATTCCCATGCGGTGGCGGATGCTCTACGGGTTTAACACCCTTGTCATCCTTGCATTCTTCATTTTTCCTTTCGTGTCTCCTCCTCTTGCCATTTTTGCTGCTCTCGTTTTGGCTTACAGAATCGTTCATATTCCGGAGAATATCTGGGAGAAAAGTCAAGGTGCACGGCTTGGATACACCCTTATCCTCTTTCTCCTCCTAGCTGCCGTTCCCACATATTTGACTATTATTTGGTTCCAATATTTTCTAGCCCCCGTTGTTGGTTTTATTTTATGGGCATGGATTGTAAATTTTGATTTGATGTACTTCACATCACTTTGTATCGTAAATGCTCTTGCAGTTGGCGCGCTTCTTCATCTTTCTTATGGCACTTTGGATACCGAAGGTAACCTCCAATATAGTGATAATCAAAAAGTGTGGCTTATTCGATTTGCCGAACTCGTTATTTTTATCGTTCTTTGGATTCTGTTTAATCCTGCAATACCTTTCTTTGGTGCCTTAGGGTTTTATCCAAACTTTGCTTTTCCAGATCCCATTGGATTTGCCGGAACTCTAGGTAATATTTCCTACATCAATTACCTGTGTCTTGCAATTATTGGAATTGTTTACATCGTAAAATATGCAGTTGGAATTGGTGGAAAAATGCGACTGTCTATTCTGGGTGTATTATTCGCTGCAGCGTTTCTCGTGGTTGAAATACTAAATAGTCTCTTTGGAACACCAGGAAATATCCTTCGGCCTGCGCTAATTGTTGGTTCTAGTCTTCTCTTTGTGTTCGCGTTTCTAATAAGCTTCTTCACAGCGCCAGATGAGTTGATGGATTCAGACGCTCTTCTTGTTGAAGAAATTGATACATCAGCAGAACTAGAAGAAGAAGAAGTAGAATCCTCAAATGAGACTGAAGATATTTGATCTGCATAATAGGGTCTAAACGTTGCTAAGAAACGCTGGTATTTTAGAAAGTTCAATTAGAGGAATATAGAGCCATTTCCGGTCAAAAGTACCATCTGTATAACCCCACTGTTCTTCAGGATCAGATTTGTATTTGATGAAGGCTCCTTTGGGTCCCTTATCAAGTTCGACATAAAGGAAAAGTGGTAAGCCCTCTAGATTCCAGTATCCAGGTAAACTCGTGAAGGTTCCCATTATGTATTTATTTCCACGCTTAAAGTGTAGGATTGTTGCAGTACGTTCACGAACTGCCCAGAAATGTACCAGTCGCACTAAGTTATCTAGGTCTTTGATTTTCATGAGTACTGCTGGTTTCAGGTCTATATCGGTCAAGGTTATCAACACTGGCTCATAATTACTTACTGAAAATTAAAACTTTGTTAATTGAACTGTTATTACCAGCATTTTTGAGGAATTAGGTAAAGGAGCTAGTTTGCTATGGATCTTCGAATTGCCTGTGCTCAAATGGATATTGCCCTTGGAGATAAAAAAACCAACCTAGAAACAGCTGTAAAACTTGTAAAAGAAGCTGCTACTCGTCAAGTGGACGTTATAGTCCTACCTGAACTTTTCACAACCGGATACTGTTTAGAGAAAGCCAACGCGCTCGCTGAGTCTCCCAAGGACCATTCAATAGAACTCCTTAGAGATCTAGCTGGTCGGTTTCGTATTTTCATTGTTGCTGGCAGCATTTTAGAACGTCGTGATCAAGTAATATTCAATACCTGTCATTTGATTGGAAAAGATGGCAGACTTCTCGGTCATTATGATAAGATGCACCTGTTTCCCCCTTTTGATGAAGACCGATATCTCACAGCAGGAAATGAAATTCCCATATTCAAAACTGGGCTAGGTATTTTTGGTGCTATGATTTGCTTTGATCTTAGATTTCCTGAGATGGCTCGTCAGCTTACAATTAATGGTGCCCAAGTAATCTTTTGTCCCGCAGAATTTCCCGCAGAACGTATCTCAATATGGGCTACTTTATTACGCGCAAGAGCCATTGAAAATCAGGTTTTTGTAATTGGTTGTAACCGGGTTGGAAGTGATGGAAAGACTCTATTTGGTGGTCGAAGTGCCATTATCACTCCCGCTGGTGAAACGCTTGCTCAGGCCCATGAGTCACCAGAATTAATTGATGCGGTCATCAATTTAGATCAAATTAATGAAGTTCGTCGACAACTTCCATTATTGAAATATCGTCGAAAGAATATCAGCTAATAATTCGCGTATCGCACTAACTTTTAAAATGGAAGGGAACAGAGGATTTAACAACTAATCTCTTATTGGTGCTAAGACTGTGTGGCGTAGGAAACGTGAAGGTGTTATTCAAGAACTGATGCTTGAGCATACTCAATTGGTTTTGAACACAGTTCAAGCCCTTCATGAGTACGTCAGTGTTATTCGGAAGAAAAAGCCTGAAAAGCGACTTAAAGACATTGAGGAAGAGCTTGGTGAAAAAGTATTAGAGTTAGAAAAGCAGGCGGATGAGATTGAAGAAAAAATCAATGAGGAACTGTTCCGCGGTGCTTTCCTTCCTGTAACAAGTAGTGATCGATATGATTTGATTTCTGCAATTGATGGTATCGCAGATCGCTGTGAAATTGTGGTTCGTAAGCTTCGAATCATTGCAGAACCAATCGAACTTGAAGTAAAAGAACAACTTAGTAAAATGACTGGGCTTTGTGTCGAAGCAACCGAAGCACTCATTGAAAGTATCAAGATTATGAACAAAGATTTTGATGGTGCAATCAGTAAAGCACGTTCTGTTCATTTAATTCGTGAAAGAAATCGGGATGAAGAGTTTGAAACTTTAAAAATTCTCGTTGAAGAAGAGAAGCACTGCTCTACATTTGTACTTCTTCATGATGTGGTTCAACTACTTGGACAGACAACAGATAGGGCCAAGGCTGCAGCGGACAGCATCATATCTATGGTTATTAAATATCGATCCTAAAAATGCGATGAGGCTTGTCGTATAATCTTATTATCCAAGTTCTGCTCGTCGTTTTAGATATTTTTCACGTAGACGTTGATAGGTTGACTCATCGACACCTCCAGCACGCTTCCGTTGTTCTAATCGTGATAAAAGCTCATCGATTGCTTGGAGCTCGGAGGACAACTCTTCACTGGAAAGATTACTTTGCGGTTTTGATTGCACAAGTTCTGAAGAGGGTAGGGCATGAACTGAATCCTGACCATTTTCGCTATCTCCGTTCGAGGGTACATCGGTTATACCATTCTGCTTCAATTGTTCCTCTAACTTCGCCATTTCCTGCTCAATTGCATCCAATTGATCTTTGACTTGTTGATCTGTTGCTTCGCCTTCCTGTGTATCAGCTCGATGAGATCGTAGAAAACGTGAACTAGATGTTGAATTCTGGGAGGTATTTGCTTCTGAGTTGGTTGAAACCAGATTTGGGGATGCTGTTGTCCTTATGGGGGGTTTTCCTGTTTCTCCGGGCTCGACTACAATGGTTTCTAATTGTTCAGCTCGTTTATCACGCCTAATTCGTGGTTTTGGTCGTGTCCGTGCAACAGGCTCCCCAGATACTGATCTTGCACCCCGTGGTGGTCGCCGGGTTGTCGTTTGTTCAACAGAGAGCGAACTCCGGCGGTCTAACAATAAACTTGCTAGGATAAGTGGAGAAAATGCGAGGATTGCGATATTCATAAGTCCATTTAGCCCAAGGAAAATGCTGTCAAGGAAAAGGTTGCTAAAAAGGGCGTAGTCTAAAATTATGAGTACGGCAAAGACTGCCCAAATACCAATGATAATTGAAGAACGCTTGCTGGGCATGCGTCATTTGTCACCTGTGCTCGTTATTTTTTCCCCGGGCTTGAGAGGTTTTGCGTCTATGTTTTGCTTTCTCCAACCTTGCTAAATACTTGTCGCGTAACTGGTTGTAAAGTTGTCTAGAAATTGCGCGTTTCGCAAGCTTCTCATCAAGAGTTTCTAGAAGCTGATGAATTGCAAAAACCGAGAACTCTTCTTCTCTTTTTTCTTTGTCAACTTTTAGAGGACTAATTGACTCAGAAAAAGGTTTGGTGTCCAGTGAGGGGTCTTCAACTAATTGCTTTTGAAGTGTTTCAACTTGTTTTTCCAGTTGAGCTATACGTTTTTGAAGGGTTTTTGTTCTTACGGTTCTGTCTGAAATTGGTGCCTTTGAGGTGATGAGAGGGGGCGTACTATTTTGTTCTGGGGGTGCAATTCCTTTTTCATTTATTGTAGTTGAAGGCGAATCTTTCGATGCTAGTTGAATACTTCTTGGTATGTGTGCCTCAGAATCGGATGTAGTTTGTGGCTTTGGCTCTCTTGATCTTTGAGAATCCTGAGTTTGGTGCGTATAGAGTATTCCAATCGCTAGTAGTCCTATGAAGAGTGTCAGCAGACCTAGTATTGGTATGGCTAGAAAGATTAGGAGGCTTAAGGGTATTGTTATACAAAGACAAGGAAAAATCCAAGTTGGTCGTTTCTGGTTCATCAACTCTCAACCAAGTATTATACTAATCCCGCGGGTTTCAATAAATATCTTATTAATTTAATCTCAGCCCTGTACCTCAAATTCTTGTTTACGGTTCTAGTTCTACGTTTAACAGTATGATAAACACACATTTAAACCATTTTTCATGCTGAATGGTTGAAAGGTGTCTGCTCTATGCCAATTCTTCGGACAGGAAAAGTGCCTCTTGAAACGCTAAAAAAATTCGTTTTCCCGTATCTCGGTTCCCTGGACTCTGAAGTCATACATGGTCCAGGTGTAGGTCGTGATGCCGCGTTAGTCAAGATTGGACGAAATGTTGTTGTTGCATCAACTGATCCCATTACAGGCGCCATTCAGAATATCGGTGCATATACTATTCAAGTGTGTGCTAATGATATCGCCACATTCGGAGTTCGTCCTCGCTGGTTCCTTGTCACAATATTACTACCAGAGAATTCGGAGGAGACAGTTCTCCATGAAATCATGACTTCAATGCATTCGGCTGCAGAGTCGCTTCATGTGAAAATCATCGGAGGTCACACAGAAGTAACTCCTGACTTGGCTCGTCCAATTCTTGTAGGATTTATGCTTGGAATTACAACTCAAGACTCCTATGTAACTTCCGAGGGTGCTCAACCTGGCAACAAACTGATTCTTACAAAGGGCGTGGGCATCGAAGGTACCTCAATTCTAGCTACAGAACGGGCTGAAGATCTATGCACCCAGCTGGATAACCAGCTCGTTAAAAACGCAAAGAAGTTCATTAATCAGATTAGCGTTGTCCCTGAAGCTCTTATCGCTATGGAGACGGGGGGAGTCACAGCAATGCACGATCCTACTGAAGGTGGTATTGCTAATGGGCTTCATGAACTTGCTGAGGCTTCTCGTGTAGGATTTCGAATTAATCGTGATGCATTGGTTATTCATAAAGAAACGCGAGAAATTTGTCGAATCTTGGATACTAATCCTCTTAATCTCATTGCAAGCGGTGCAATGTTAATCTCCGTTAAAGGGAATAAAGCAAATCAAGTGCTCGAAAAACTTCAACAAAAGGAAATTCCTGCTGCCATCATTGGGGAGACTGTAAAAGATATTTCAATACGTAATATTGTCGAGCCTGATGGTAACGAGACTTTGTTAGTTCAACCTATCGAAGACGCACTTTGGACTGCTTTGAAAAAACCAGTCCCTAAGTGAATTCATTATTTCGAAGCGAGACCCTTAACAATGATGTCCAATAAGAGATGTGCTGCCTTGGATTTAGTTGTCTTCGGAATATGTAAAATACGTTTTTCGTTATCAATTACAAACAATTCATTCGTCTTCGTTCCAAACCCTACTCCTGGTCTTCCGACATCATTTGCCACTATTAAATCCGCTTTTGCCTGCGTTAGTCGCTGATACGCACGGGTCACCAGCTTCTTATCTGAAACTTTATGCTCGGCTTTGAAAAGTACTAGAAAAACAGTTTGTTGTATCTTTTTTATTGCATCAACAATTTTCGGAGTCGGTTTAAACGTAACTGTTAAGCTCGGAGTCTTTTCTGTTGGTACTTTCTCTCTTCGTGGACGTGTTGGAGTCCAGTCGGCAACAGCTGCTGCAGCAACAACGACATCAATTTTTTTGGATTCTAATTCTCTGATTACGGTATCATGCATTTCTTGTGTAGTTTCTACCGAGATCAATTTTATTCCAATTGGTGGTGTCGCAGAACCGTGGCCATACACCAATGTAACTGTTGCTCCCCTTTCATACGCGGCTCTAGCAATTTCTACACCCATTCGCCCCGAGCTTTTACTTGTGCTTCTTCGACCTGGGTCAATATATTCAAGTGTTGGTCCTGCAGTGATTAGAATATGTTTTTTTGCTAGATCTTGGTTTGTTCCAAGTTTCTGAAGGACATTTTCAATAATTTCACTTACTGAGGCAATTTTTGCCTTTCCCTCTTCTAGACGCGGTCCGATGAACTTCACACCTCGGTCTTCCAGCTTCTTAATATTCTCTTGAAGAATTGGGTGATTAAACATGGATACGTGCATTGCAGGAACTATCATCAACGGGATACCAGAACCGAATGCAGTGGTTACCGTTGAAGTCACCGGGGTGTCATCAATACCCATA
>JBHLSA010000010.1:0-7982 GCA_048882025.1 Candidatus Thorarchaeota archaeon
CGCAGCATGAGTGTTTCCATATTGTGCGTGTTCAGCATCTCCTGATATCTTCCGGCTTTCTGAAGATTCTGGAAACAAGATTTCTTTTTGGATTGGAGCAATTCATAGATATCGCTGTTGTCTTCGCTCTCTTCAAAAAAACTTAGAATGAAATCTAGATGTGTATCGTCTTCATCTTTCATCTTTTTGAAAAATTCACATAAAAAGGAGATCCTGTTTTCAGATACCTCAAATCGGGCATTTCGAAGCTTCACCTTGGTTCGTGCGACCCTTTCTGCAGGTAGATGACGGTCCAGCCCTTCGATCAGCCGGCGATCCAGTTGTTTTGATATATGAAGCCGGTTTATAAACTGGCTTGCAATGGATTCTGGCTGGACTCGAAAGTCATGATATGGAACGACTGAAGGATTATCGGAAGGAAATTGATGTAACCATGGGAAAAACCGCCATTAACCTTTTGAAAGAAAATGACATTTTGGCTCAAACCACGGCAATAATTGGCCATCGTCAGGACTCTCATGAATCCATCCAAGCATTCCAAAAGTGGATTAATGACGTGGACCCAGACATTGCTGTATTTATGACCATGACCCCGTATCCCGGTACCCCTCTGTACAAAACCGCAATAGCAAATGGTTGGATTACAAACCCCCTTTGGATCGACTTTGATATGGTACATGCCACAATGCCCACGGAATACCTGACGCGTGAAGAATTACAGAAGCAGCTCTATGCCACGTACCGATCATTTTATGGCTGGAAGCGACGAATTGGTGGTACCCTTTCCCGTAACAAGGTGAAACGTACCTATTATCGCCACATGATGTGGAAAGGTTTTCTAGGCACATTAAAAGGACTTTTTCGGATATGACCAAGATAAAACAAAATTCTCAACTAGCAATTGTATCCCTTACCCTATCCCTATTAGGGTTAGGCTTGCTTCCCCTTTTATTTACAAGTCACCCACCTACCATCTTGTTTCCTTGGCAGAGCCAGCTTATTGGTCTCAGCTTTATGATAATTTGTGTGTTAGGCATCATTGCAGGCATCTCACCATCGCATTGTTCCAGGTCCCCACAGCCAAAGAAAGAGAGCCATGATATGAAGCGAGCAACAAATACGATACACACCGAGGCGCCTACTTATAAAATGGGGCACCACCCAACCTGTCATCCGTATTCAAGTCATACTATTCGAATTAAAGACCGTGTTTTTTGCGCAGGGTGTACAGGACTAGTTACAGGGGCTCTAATAGCATTAATCGGAACAACGCTGTTTTTCTTTTTGAACTTTCAACTAATCTTTCCCCAAATCATTTTCTGGATCGGGTTCATCTTTGTTGCTTTAGGCCTCATTCAACACCTGTTGTATCGACTTCAGTTTCATATTTTACAGCATGGTGGTACACGTATTTTCTTAAACATCTTGTTCGTTGTGGGATCCTTTCTACTTCTAGCAAGTCTTTGGCAATTAACCAATAGTCTAGCATTTGCAGCATACATGCTACTTCTAATTTTGTACTGGATTCTTACACGAATTATAATGTCTCGACATTCACACCGACATATATGTAGGGCGTGTGAAAAGACTAATTGCCCACTTTCAGATGCCTAACAAGTGTACACTAAGAACGATGACGCATGGAATAAATGGCGCCAGCAACGATAAGTCCACCAATTATGACGAAGATCAAGGGCCAGAAATAATCCCAGACATTCCATCCAAGTAGGAGTCCAGCAGCCCAAAGGATTATGATGACCCCAAAGATTATACCACAGATTGCTCCGCCATAGGGCAGGCCGAAGCATTCTTGTTCTTCTGAACCATAGCAATCGTCATCCTTTTTCTTAGTGCTGATGTGCGGTTTTGCTTTCGCTTCGGTGAGGTGAGCACCACAGCGTGCGCAGAACTCGGCATCATCTTCGTTTTCATAATTACATGCAGCACAGGATTTCATGGGAAGCCTCCTTGGCAGTACCATCAGAGTCTAGGTTCTTAAATTTTTCAGGTTATAGAAAAATCGACGAGATTCGGTATTCAGGCATAAAAACTAGGTTGCTGTTGTTGATCTGAAGGCGCACCAAAATGGTGTGCAAAAGTCCATATGACTGTCAGCATACTTCGAAAGACATCGTCAATGGCTTCTAGAAGGGTTGTTTTAGAGAGGGAATCATTGAGTAATCGTACCTGTAATTGAACCGCCTCCCAGACGCCCTCGTTTTCTTTGATTGAAAAGCCTGGACGGCGTTCTAACAAACGGAGTCGAAGGTCATGGGTGAGAGGTTTCCGTTTTTCTATCGATAGTTTTGCGAGGGAGGTTTGATGAGAAGGTGCAACCCGAAGAACAGACACAATGAGAATGCCATCTTTCATATCACGCGGTTTGACGATTTCGATGTGGTAAGGTGAACCAACAGGGTAATTGATCCCGTAGTGAAAAGCTGCTTTGGGATCGTCGACTTCTTTTCGAAACATACCTTCTTCTGCTAACCAAACGTAGACCTTTTGTTTCCATTCGTTGTTATCTTCTTTGGATTTCGTTGCTCCAGTCATAAACATCCCGTTCACTAGGCATTCGCTAGGTTTCCTCGAGTCGGAGCAGATAAGAACTTTCCTATCCTTAAGGTCTTAACAAAGCCATTTGAGGAAAATGGAGTCACCAACCTAACTTATTCGGTCGATTAGGATGTGCCATTATGGTAGATAAACGGGTAACAACTGTGTGTCCACGTGACTGCTATGATAGTTGCAACCTTATTGCAGAGTATCCGCAAGGGCGTTCAGATCCCATTCTAAAAGGAAATGCGGAACACCCCATTACCCAGGGTTTCCTTTGTCCACGCGGTGTAAAGGATTTCAATCGAGCATATAGTTCTCAGCGTGTGCTTTTCCCCTATATTCGAGAAAAGCAGCAATTAGAGAACAAAGGAAGAAAATGTAATTGGAATGAAGCCCTTGAATTAATTACAAAAAACCTAAAAACCGTTCTCAAGGAAGAGGGATCAGAAGCTGTTCTTCACCTTGAGTATGCGGGGAATATGGGACTTCTGACTTGGTATTTTCCCCAGCGAATTTGGTATGCAGTAGGGGCAACAAAAACTGATTATAGCATCTGTAGTAAATCCGGTCATGAAGCACTTTCATTACATTATGGTTCAAGCTATGGAATAAAGCCCGAGCAGCTCACTCATCAGAAGCTCATTATTTTTTGGGGCTTTAACGCAGTAGTAAGCTCCCCGCATTTGTGGAGCCTTGCTCAAAAAGCACGAAACCAAAATAAGAGCATTATTGCAGTAATTGATCCACGCATTAGTAAAACAGCAGAGCTAGCTGACATTCATCTTCAACCTAAGCCAGGATATGATACAGCTCTTGCTTATGGCATCGCCCATGCACTCTCTAACCAAGGACTCATAGATATCGAATTCATAGACAAATGGACGAAAGGCTTTGAATCCTTTAGCCAAGAATTTAAGAAATGGCACAAAGGACGTGTAGAAAGATACACTGGGCTAAATTGGTCTCAGATAGAAGAGCTGGCAACACTCTATGGTACACAGCGCCCTAATGTAATAATGATTGGATTAGGGATGCAAAAAAGCCGAAATGGCGCTGAAGCCGTCCGTGCAATTGGGCTCCTCCCACCACTAATTGGACAACATCGAGGATTTTTCTATAGTAACGGAAGAGCCAACTATGTCGATTTTGATTATCTGACAGGTAAAACCCTATCAGTCAAACCACACAAACTGGTCAGTCAAGTTCAGCTAGGACGGCTTGTCGAAAACGGAAAATTCAAGTTCATTTTCATTTACAACACGAACCCCACGCTCACCCTACCCAATCAAACCGCATTCCGCTACGGATTACTACGAGAAGATGTGTTTGTAGTTGTGCATGAGACCCATTGGACAGAGACTACAAAATATGCAGATGTAGTACTTCCTGCACTCACCTATTTGGAAAAAGATGATTTGGTCATTCCTTGGAGCCACCATTATATCCAGCGATCGAATCAGATTCTTAAACCCCAGGAAATGAGCCGCACAGAAATCTGGGTCATGCAACAACTAGCCCGGAGGCTCGACCTTAAAGAGCAATGGTTATTCCAAGACTCCTGGGATGCAATAAAAAAATCTCTTACCAATTCAGTCTCCCAAAGAGCCTTTGATGATCTCCGAGATGGCAAAAGATTACAACTAAGAACTAAAGAGCTGAATGAGTATCCAACTCCTTCAGGCAAAATCGAATTTGCATCATCAATAGCGCTAGAACAAAATGCGTCTCCGCTTCCAACTCAACCAGACGTGGGACACGATCCGGATAAATTAGTTCTACTAAACAGTGCACTTCCGAATTATACCCACACTCAGTTCCAAGACATATATGGTGATATTCCCGCAATTGTAAAAATTCACCCAAAGACAGCAACAGAATACGATATTCATGATGAAGACATAATTGAACTCGTAAACGAACAAGGAACAATCAAGGTATCAGCCCAAATTACAGAATCCGTGCTTCCTGAAACCCTATGGTCTCCTCGCCAATTTATTGGACTGGGGGGGAACCCCCAGAATAGCCTTACTCCAGATTCGCCACAACCAATCGGGGGAGGTTCTGTATTCAATTCAACCTATGTTAAGCTTCAAAAAAGAAAGTAGCTCTTAGATGGTTAATCGGATTCTCGCCGGACGTTTAGGTCTGATTTCAGCGACCTTCACAAACTCAAGAACCGCGGCAAATTGGCTAGCCGAGCTGCCCCCAATTGTGTGGGGTCGAACAACAGCACCAAGAGTCCCTTGCATAGGTTGTCCAGATGTTGAACCTATTTTAAGCCAGCCACCTGGCGGAAGAAATCTAAACTCTTTAACAAGATCATCAACAGCATCCATGTGCAACGCAACACGAAGCTTCTTTTCACCCACCCGGAAGACCATTTCTACCGGTGTAATAGAGCCTATAGTAAATTCTGCCCCTCCTGGCGTTTGTAAAGTAATACCAGGCTTCAGCTTGTCACGTAGTGCTTGGCGAATCACATCTGATTGAATCATATCTTATCAGCCTCCGATTTGTAATACTTATTCGCATCAAGGCTTTTCAGATTTCCCCCTTTCGTGTTTCCCATAACACCTAGGGACAGATACTACAAGAAAGAAGGATTTACAATTTCTTGCGTTTGCATACCTACTCTGTGTATATTCGCACCAATTTATGCATGGATTGTAAGTCGATTATAATTCTAAATTGAAAACACTCATAATGTGCTGTAGACTAATTCTAGTAACGATGATGACTCGTTGTAGTAACTATACGTAATGTCTAGATGCCCACTAGCTATTCCATGCATCTTTAGCCGTTCAGCTAGAGTATTGTCCTCGCAAATTTAGGAATGGAAATTTTCCTTTGAACAGTAAGTTCAGAGATGCTATTTCAAGGATGCACCACAGACTCCACAGAATTCAGCATTCGGAGCAACTGGGTTTCCACAGGAAGCACAGAATTTCGCACCTTCCCCTGGCCAAGTAGGTTCACTTTTTGATTTACCTGGCATAGACGGAGCACGAACTTCTGATTCAGATGGAGCAATTGCACCACCGATTAACGCAAATAGTCCAGGGAGAACCCCGATTGCGAATATGATCATTCCAAAGACACCGGTAACAATCAGCCCTGTTTTATGCTGACTAGGAGAACGGCGCCAGCTGAACCAGGCAATAGTGAAAACTAATGCAATCATGCAAGCTACGCCAAAAAAGGCAGTGCCAAGAACCGCCATTGTAGTAAGTTCTGCTAATGTCAAAGGGTAGAACAAGGCAGGATCTAGATAAGGAAGTATGACTAGATCTAATACCATTAACCCAGTAATTGCAAAGAGCCCAATGAGAATGAGCAATTGGAGAATTGCAGCAACCAGCACAAGAGTTGAAGAAGTACCTTCATCAGCCATTTTATGAGTTCCTCCAGAGAGTACTATTATTGGCTCTGAAAAAATAGGCGTTTAAAACTTTGTATTTCAGACTGAAAAAAGCGATGTACTGATATGCAAGCACTTCATGCTGTAACAGGAATTAGAGTATGTGTTATCATTATACAATTCCGGACTTGAAAAAGCTGGAGCAGCGTTTCGAGGCAAAATTTGATTCATCTGTGTCCTTTTCTCGAATCTACCATGTTTCGGGCTTTACAACCCCATGTCTTCCTGTAATCACCGATGAAGCTCCAAACAGGATTCAGATGATTGCCTGGGGTCTTATTCCGCACTGGGTAAAAGATTTGAAAACAGCAAATAACTTGCGAATTCGCACACTTAACGCACGTGCAGAAACCCTTTTTGAAAAACCCACTTTTCGACCACTTATCAATAAGAAACGCTGCATCGTGCTAGCCGATGGCTTCTTTGAATGGCGTCATTACAAAGGTCGAACTTACCCATACTATATTCAGCTTCAAGATCAGGAGCCCTTTGCTTTTGCAGGACTATGGAATGATTGGATGAACCCAGCCACGGAAACGCCCTTGAGAACCTATAGCATCATAACCACACAGGCGAACACACTCCTTGAGCAAGTTCACAATAAACGAAAGCGAATGCCTGTCATTCTTCACCAAGCCGATGAGAAAGCGTGGATAGACTTACAGCTAACTCGTGAAGCGATTGATCACCTGCTGGTTCCTTACAAGGCGGCTAAAATGGTTGCCCACCCAGTCTCTCGCCTTATTACAACCCGTGGCGCAAAAACTAATATCCCCAAAGCCATCGAACTTGCAGAATACCCAGAACTACCATCGATCCAACTCTAATTGCTCAATTATGCCACCTTGGTGGCTACCAAGGAGCCTAAAAATGAAACGGGCTCTTCTTGAATCCGAAGGAATAGGTTTTTCGCAGAGTGGCAAAGCAGTTATGAATAATGTCTATTACTAACCACCCATGAAGCCCTGTGTCTCCTTTATCGGTTATGTCAAAAAACCCAAAGATGCCCGAATTTACATTGAAATTAACCAGCAGTATCGGGATGCTGTGCAACAATTGAATCAGTTTTCTCACATCATTGTTCTGTGGTGGATTACTGGCCATGATAACCCAACAAGCCGAGCAAACCTACATGATTTTCCGCCTCAGAATGGAGCGGAATTGTCCGGGGTGTTTGCCAGCCGTTCACCCGCACGCCCCACACCCATTGGCTTATCAATCGTGGCTCTAGAGGAAATTGATCCCAAAACGGAACGTCTCTATATTGACCAAATCGATGCCTTTGATGACTCCCCTATCATTGATATTAAGCCATATATGCCCTTTTCAGATAAAGTCGACCACGCGCGGGTACCGCAGTGGTTTCAGAATAATGTGCCGCGTTACACAACTCAACCATTATAGACAAGAAAGATGAGTAAAGGAATAATCGTTTATTCGATTAGCGTGGTTTTGTGGCAAGAACCGAATAATGGCTCCCCGGGTATTCGCGGATTTTTATGTTGGTAAAACTTTGGAAGAGATTGAAAAGCTCTTCTTTCGTAAACAGATGATGAGGTAAGCCCTTTTCGCAGCCATGATGGGGAACGAAGGTGCCCGGTTCAATTTCTGTGCCTTCTCTTGATGGATGTGTTTGCGGCACTGGAACAGTGACCCAGACTTGCCCAGTAGGGCTCATCACACGATACATCTCTGCCACTATTGATTCAATGGTTGCAAGTCGGTCGTGATGAATAACACGAATACTGATTACTGCATCAAAGAACGCATCCTCATAAGGCAGCTTCTTCATATCCGAGAGAGTGACATGACCGGGAAGACCGGCATTGGCTAGTTTTTGAATTGTAAGACATAAGCCTGTGGGAGCGATGTCAAGCCCGTACACATCGAAACCTTGTTCTGCAAGATAGACAGTATGGCGACCACTTCCACAGCCTAAATCTAGAATCCGTGTAAAATTTAAGGATTTGAAACGGGTAGCATGACCCACTATTTCAGGTTGAAT
>JBHLSA010000010.1:7992-20983 GCA_048882025.1 Candidatus Thorarchaeota archaeon
GCCTGGAGACGTGCCGCAGATGATAACTCTATGATTTGTTGGGCTAGTTTCATTGTGATATAGGCGATGAGCACGACCTCTCGTGAGGTGAATCGATGCCGTTGCCCTTTGAAAATTGTGAAATCATGTTTGGCAGGAGTAAAGATGAAGGAGTTATACCGTTTCAACTGATCCACAATATTTTCAGGGATACCCAACTTCTTAGGTTGCAAACGACGAATATTGCTGCCCAAAGACCGGGTTTTTGTTGCGGCTTCACCAGTAATTTCGAAACTCCATGCGCGAACTAAAAGTTCAAGATACTCCGACAAATAGCGAATTGCATCCCTTGTAAATCGTGGCAAACCCTTGAGTGCTTCCTGAGCATCCGCGAGAGGATACTTTGGTGGGGGTTTCACCAATGCCATTAGCCGCTGCAACGCAGCTTTTTGTAGTTTCTTGCCGCGCACTAAATAAACTGCAGTAGTCTCAGCTTCAAGATACTCTTGTTCGGATAATACCTCTTGCGCTAATTCAGTAAGATAGGGCAGTGCCCATAGAACCTCGGATTTTCGACCCGTTTGACTCGGGGTAGCCATGCATAATCCCTCCTATATCAGGATTCTACACAACATTACCCAACTACCCGTATATTGGTCTTATCTATAGCCACGATTTGCATTTCAATCTAAACGTTTTTTATTCTAGGCGGTCTTCACAACAATATAAATTCAGTAATCAAGATGCGACAGTGCAATGATGCTACTACCACTTTTTGAGGCATTTCCCATTTTGGAGAACCAACTTCCTTGGGTTCGCATCATTGATAAACCCACACCAATTCAGCAACTGAAGCAGTTACAAACCCATTTGCACACTGATACAGCTATTTGGGTAAAACTTGACAATCTCACTTCCGAAAAATATGGTGGGAATAAGGTTCGAAAACTTGAATTCATACTTGCGGATGCACTCCAACAGAAAAAACACTGTATTGCCACGATTGGTGGATTAGGAACCAATCATGGGTTAGCTACGACGATTCACGGAGCGACGCAGAAACTCAAAACTCGCGTTTATCTTCGAAAACAACCCATCACTCCCCAAGTTCTCCAAAACCTTTTGTTACTTCACTATTATGGTGCAGACCTTATTCTAGTCAAAAATCGATATACAACTGGAGTTCATTTTAATTTAGTTGATCGGTTCCTTAGGAGTAGCACCTATTGGCTTCCAGTGGGCGGTAGCACTCCAATAGGTGTTCTAGGTTACGTGAACGCTGTTTTTGAACTCAAACACCAGATTTTAAAAGGGCTTCTCCCGGAACCGCGGTGGATTTTTGTGCCTGTTGGGAGCGTAGGCACCATCGCTGGCATTGAATTAGGGTTACAACTCTCAGGATTAAAGTCCCGAGTAAAAGGAATTTGTGTGACACCTAACCACAAAAATGTTCCCAGAACCTTACATAAACTCATCTCTCAAACGCGTGCCCTTCTTAAAGCGATTCCAGAATTGGAACACTTCCAATACAGGCCCCGATATGAGCTATCTGCAAAATTCATTGGCTCGGGGTATGGTCACCCAACCCAAGCCGGAGAAGAAGCGACTCTAATGGCCTCAGAATATGCACAACTGACTCTCGATCCTACCTACACCGCAAAAACTTTTGCCGCAGTTCTTGATTACCTCCGCCAAGAACACCCAGGACCGATCCTCTATTGGCACACCCTAAACTCGGCTAACCTCACAAGCATTGCAGAACAGGTCGATTACCTAGATCTGCCCAAACCATTCCATCGCTTCTTCGAACCAGCTAATTAGATTGTTTATACCATTCACCGAACCAGCCAATTAGATTGTTTATACCATTCAATAATTTCTTCTAATCCAATTCGCGAGTCGGGGTAAAGCAATTGATACCCTGTACCTTTGAGTTTCGCATTACTATACCAATAATCATGATACATCAGATCAATAGTAGCACGTTCAATTTTAGGTTCTTTATGAGTGAAATGTCGGGCTTTCCATTCCGACCACGAAGCAAGTGCATTGAGAAGCCAACGGGGAAGGAGCGGGAACCGCGTATAGTATATTTTAGCATCCAGTAAGGGTGCAAGGTAAGTAAATAATTCATACTTACGATAGGTGGAATCATCAACCACATTATAGACTTGCCCAACCGCGGTAGGATCTGATACTAGGTGAAGTGCGGCTCCCACCACATCTGCAACGTGGACCAAGGGGACCAATGTGTTGAGATTTTTGGAGATGATGGGGAGCTGACCCAATGCAACCATACGAAGAATAGTCCCAATCCCATATCGATTTCGAGGTCCATAGATAGGTGCAGGTCGCAAAATAACAAATTTCACGTCACTTTTTGCACATATCTTTTGAGCAGCTTGCTCTTGCTCTAATTTCGATTGTTCATAGGCGTTAGAGGGATTAGGAAGAGCTTGTTCTGTAACCGGTAACGACTGTGGAATTCCATAAACACCTGCACTGCTAATGAGCACGAATTTCGACACATGCGCAGCAATCATTTCGTGACATAGATTCCTTGTGCCCTCAACGTTAACTGCATACAAGTCATCATAAGATGCCGAATAGCGAAATAACGATGCGACATGAAAAACCACATTCACATCTTCAACAGCACGAGCCAGCGTCTTGGAATTACGTAAATCCCCTGGAACAAATTCGACTTTACGGTTCAAGAACTGGCAATCTGCTTCAGGCAAGTCCATAGCCCGAACCGAATAATTAGTATGTTGGAGTAGCTGGTCAATGAAATGACTTCCCACAAACCCACACGCCCCAGTCACCAACGCCAGCAGTTTCGCCAAATTATCCTCCCCTGACCTTCATAGAAGCCCTATAATTCCTGTTTGACCCTCATGTCGTCCAAAAAGTAAGTAGCCAAGAAACACACCACAATACAACCACAGGGGATAGAGAGCAAATAAGATTAGAGCAATTGCATCGATCAATCCTGCTGTGAAGGTGTATTCGAACCAGAAAATCCCACTATTAATCATAAAATCCCGGCCACTAACGGCACGACCCGTCCATAACCACAAGCCATCAAACCAGCCCAGATTCAAATATAACGACCCTGCTACAACCCAAAACAACATTATCGTCAAAACGCCAAGGACCTTTGTGGCATGCGATGTCACTCGGTACAACCACCGATTCCGTAACCAGACAATTAGGGCCCCACACACCACTAATAAAAAAGGATCAATGAGGAAACTCATAATGCCAACAGGGAAACAATACAATAAAAATCCTGAACTTCAACCCGTTTTCATGAATTATACCGAATATTTCAACGTTAAAGGATGGCAATTAGCCCACGGATTCGTCGTCGATAATCACCAATCATAAACCAGAATCTATGTAAACTTAGCATAAAATTTTGCAGAGAACAAAACTATTGAATCGTGGTAATAAGAATCGGTGCAAAACCTAGCGAACCACAGAACCTCTCCCCATAAACAATGAGCCACTATTTACAGTTAAAGATGGGATTTGAACTAGCCATTATATCATTAGAGTCCTGGAATCTTTGTTTTATCGTGAACATAGTCCAGTATTCTCGAAATTATTGTAATCAGTACAAGATAAATCAAAGCAATCACCAGATAAGTGGTTAATGTAAGAAAAGTACGGGCAACAATATAGTGGGCTACAGCAAAGAGATCTTCTACCCCAATGAAGTAGGCAACAACGGTATATTTGGGTAGATATGCGGCTTCATTAGACCAGGAAGGTATTACACGCCGCAGAGATTGTGGTAACACAACCGAGCGAATACCGCCTAGTCGTGATAATCCCAATGATTGCGCGGCTAATAATTGCCCCGCACTCACAGACGCGATGGCACCACGAAGGTACTCAGCTTGATAGGCTGTACTGTTCAACCCCAGCATTAGATAACAGGTAAAAATCCGATGATTAAGAATGGTAATCATGCTGCCCCCTGGACCAATTACCTGTATACCCCAATCAAGGGGAAGGGGAGGAAAGCCGAAGAGCTCAAGTGTAGCGCTTAAGCTATAGGGAAAGAAGTAGAAAAGAAAGAGTTGAACAAGTAGAGGGGTGCCACGGATTATTTCGATGTAGGCTGTGCAAATTCGTGAAACAAGCATTCCACCATATTGTCGACCAATAGCGAATACTAAGCCCAGAAAGAAACCCATTACTAAAGCAGTAAAATATAACGAAAGGGTTCTTCCTAAACCTGCAAGAATTTCATTACCATATGATAATACCCTAAGGAGGTCTTCAAGCCATGTTGGAAGGACTTGAATCACTAAGGTTCGTCCTCCTTAAGTTCCTCCTCAACAAAAGCCTCATGGTGCCCGTAGAGAACTTCGAGGCGATGGAGAAACTGTTTTGCTCTGTCCGTTTTAGGAGATATTGCAAAGTGTTTGGGAGTTCCTCGTTCTACAATAATGCCTTCATCCATGAAAATCATCTCATTAGCAACGGCTCGAGCAAACCCCATTTCGTGTGTTACCACTAGCATCGTAGTACCTGTTTTTGCGATGTCAAGCATCACTTGTAATACCTCACCAATCAATTCAGGATCTAACGCCGATGTGGGTTCGTCAAACAGAATCAAGACAGGATTCATTACCAAGGCGCGGGCGATTCCCACCCGTTGTTGTTGGCCACCCGATAATTGGGCAGGATAATGGTCAGCCCATTTTTCCATCTTCACTTGCGTTAACGCATCTAATGCCTTATCCATCGCTTCTTCCTTGGAGAGGCCTAGAACACGGCGTGGGCCAAGGCTCACATTTTCTATTGCTTTAAGATGCATAAAGAGATTGAAATGTTGGAACACCATCCCAATTTTGGAACGTTGGAGATTCAAATCAGTAGCGGAATCCATAAGATTCGTGCCTTGAAGAATTATTGTTCCTTTATCGGGAGGATTTAGCATATTGACACAGCGAAGGAGGGTACTTTTTCCCGACCCACTAGGACCAAAAATGACTTTGACTTCTCCTTCGTCCACATCAAAGGAGATATCTTTGAGAACTTCGAGTTTATCATAAGACTTCCAAATGTGTTTTACTTGGAGTAATGGTGTTCCCACGTCTATCAACCTCCTAACCCTAAGTCTTTGAGTTTCTGAGTTTGCCGCTCTCCAAAGAATCGCGTGACAGGATAGGTAAAAATGAAATAGATTATGGCAAGAATCACAAGGGGCGGAAACAACATTTCTGGGTTATTTGCCACAACCCGGAACGTAATGCGGAGCATTTCAATAATTCCAAGTCCTGAGGCAAATGTTGTATCCTTAATAACGACCGCATATTCATTTGACCAGCTTGGAAGAGCCATACGAAGGGCTTGCGGAAGAACCACATGACGAAATGCTTGTAACCGGGTCATTCCTAGTGCTCTTGCAGCCATTATCTGCCCAGAGGTTACGGAAAGGATAGCTCCACGGAGAATTTGTGATTGGTATGCACCACTTCGAAGTGCCAAAGAGAGAATTACACCCGCTAAAATTCTAAAGAGGGGATTGATAAACCAAAAGAGCCCAGGAATGCCAAAAGCAAAGATAAAAATCAAGACCAGCAGAGGAATGCCTCGAAAAACCGTCTCATAGGCCACAGCGACCCATTCAAGTTCACGACCGCCATACACCCGCATCAATGCTAGCAACAGTCCAATTAGAAATCCCCAAATCAGACCATGTGCTGTAAGAATTAACGTTGTAGGTAAACCCTGAATAATTATGTAAAAAAAGATGGAAGGGAGGTCCGGAGCCTGCAATGTGTATCACCCAAACCATTGTGCGATAAGGGCGTCTAAGGATCCATCTGCAAATGCATCCAAGATTACAGTATTAATCGCCTGCATCAAATCCGGATTCTCCCAGCGGCAGAATAGGGCAGTAGGGCGTGCAGGAACAGTAAATATCGTTTTGAGACTATAGATCGCTGAATAAACAGTGAAGACTGGTTCATCCACATAGGTGGCATCAAGGCCTCCTCCATCTAAGTCAGCTAACATGATGTCCGCTCTAGCATACCGAATTAGGTTTATGCCAACACCTGAATCAACCAACTCAGTTAGTTCAATGTCTTCCACTGTCCCAGATTGAACACCGACATCATACCCCTCTAAATCCTCCAAGTCACTAATCGTGAGCGTTGAGTTTCCTTTGACAACCACTACTTCATTGGTTCGAATATAGGGAACTGAGTGAGCAAGCTGTAAGGCACGTTCAGGAGTGACAAACATAGCTGCGGCAATCATATCGATTTGGCCAGCAACACATGCACCAACCAAGGAGTCAAAATCCATGTCACTCCATGTGACTGTCACACCAAGATAGTCCGCAATCATTTCACAAAGATCGATATCAAAGCCTTCATACTGATCTGTCGTCGTATTGTAGATTTCAAAAGGTGGCCAATCAGAACTGGTTCCTACAATGAGAGTGCCTCGAGCTTGAATCTGTGCAACTAGACTAGGCGGTTGAGCAGGTGGCAGCAAGGCTGGTGCAAACCAGCCAACACTGAATCCCACTACAATACCGATGATCAAAGCGATGGCAGCAAGTCCCTTGCCATTCAAATCATATTACCTCCATTTGTATGAACCACAAGGTTCGCCACTAATTGGCGGGTAACTACCATAAATATTACTCCATCAACCACTTTCTCAACAACCCAACCAAACCTTCACCAAAAAACCAGAATTTTGATGCAGTTACAGCAAGCCTATCTGTTGAGGATAAGAGACGAACACCAACACAATACCTGCTAGAAACGAGTGAAAAGTTAATGGTACCCACCAACGCCGAGTTAACCAGAAAACGGTTAATTTTTATACTAGCTGTTGCATAACTACCCATACTTGAGGGAATTGCTAACATCAATGGAACCTGTGAACACCCATGTTTACCTCATTACGGTATCCGTCACCGAAACAAAATTGGATCTGGTCCCAACGCCGCCAAAACAAAAAACCCTCCGACATTGCTGACGCACTTAAGGTATCCCGACCCTTCGTCAGCAAAGAGCAACGAATCGCCGAAGCCCGCATCAAGAAACTGATACACCACGCCGCATCCATTAACCGCATCACCATTCACAAACTCAGCTCACGCTACGGCATCGCTATCGGCTACTGCTCCACCTTTCAAACCAACACCTACATCCTCTACTCACCCAGCATAGGCCTTCAAACCTGGTTCGCCCACAAAGGCGAGTGCGACGGATGCAGCGATTATCCCCAGTGCGAATCCACCCTTTCCACCCTTGCGCAGGAATGGAATATCCCAATTCCACCGCAAATGGTTCCTACGGATTTAGCGATTTATCTGTTTGACACCATCATCAGGCGGTTAAAATGGCACGACACAAAAAAGCGGGGAGGGAAGTGACCTCCACTTCGGAGGCCTGCCCAAGATCACCAAAATCACCAAATGGAACTCCCCATCAAAAACCTAGAATAAGTTCTCCAAAATGGAATCAAACCCAAATTATTGCATTAAGTTTAGTCTCACTCACCTTAATTGGAATCTTTTCAGTTGGCCAATGGTACTTGTTTATGGTGCCAGTTCAGGGTGACACCATTATTTCAAGCACCGTTTTTGGTGGATCAAAGGGAGACAGTATAAGATCTCTCATTCAACTAGATGATGGCGGATTCATATTAAGCGGTGTGACAGCCAGCTGGGGACAAGGCGGACATCCCGTGGAACCATATGATATGTGGTTAGTCCGGTTAGATGAAAATATGAATGTGCTGTGGAATCAAACGTATGGCACCAATGAAACCGAATGGTATCCTGATATAGTTGTGTGTCCAGATGGCGGATTTGCATTGGCAGGACAAACATACAATTCGATAAATGGAAGCAGCAAAGCTGATGTACTATTGATCCGTACCGATGAAAATGGAAACCAACTATGGAACCAAACACTCGGTGGACCAGATTCAGACCATCCAGCATCTTTGGTGGAATGTGAAGACGGAGGATTTGCTATTACCGGTTCGACATATAGTTATGGTGCCGGAAGAACGGATGCCTGGCTGTTGCGAACTGATGCCAATGGAAACCCACTCTGGAACCAAACCTATGGTGGATCGGAGTTTGATGGGGCAGTCGATCTGTTAGAAACCGATTCAGGATTCCTTCTGGTAGGTGCCACAGAAAGCTTCACGACCTATACTACACTTTTCAATACGACCAATCCTGATGCGTATCTAATTTGTACTGATGCCAATGGAAATTTGGTCTGGAACCGAACCTATGGCGATTGGACAAACGATGGGTTTGGACAAATTATTCCTGTAAGTTCAGGTGGCTACCTTATCAGTGGAGCAAGAGCAGGTGCTGGCAACAATATTTGGTTTACTCGAATTAATGCAATTGGAGATATTATCTGGGAAAAACAAGTGGGAACCGGCGGAGCGGGTGGTGGAGGACTTATTGAATGCCAGGATAGAGGATTTGCAATCGTTGGTTCCTATTCATTGACCGATTGGTGGATACACTTTGATCTCTATTTAGCACGCACAGATACCATGGGAAATACTCTCTGGAGCCGTACTTATGGGGTTGAAGAATTACCAGATGTAGGATCGGAAATTCTTCAGCTAGAAGATGGAAGCTTTCTCATCGCAGGCACCACGGCCTTAGAGACCGTGGAAAATAGTGATGTCTGGTTACTCCGCGTTACCGATACACCAATCATGCACTATGTCATTGCCCAAGGTTTTGTTGCAGGGACCATAATCAGCGTCAGCATATTGGTTATCACACTCATCATCGTAGCGTACCATTTTATCAAAAAAACTCAAGCAGCGTCAGGACATGAATTTTGATACAACCATGGTTGCGATATCCTAGTGAACGATAATTTAAACTCCTAATCCGCTTTAACTCGGTCTTAGAAAGAAAGTCCTAGTATCAACACCAGCAGCATTGAGCCGCTTAATCGTAGCCTTATAGGGATCACATTGTTCTTCTTCCAAGTTTTCAGCCAATCCAACATCGATTTCATTTAGCCGTCTAATAAGAAGCATTCGTTCTGCCTGCGACATTAATCGTGGATCAGTCATAGCTGCTACATGAAAACTCGCCTCTGCTTCTAATAGATACTGAACCGCTTTGAAAGGTAACTCAACCGCTACCCCCTGGGCACCGGTCCGTTGCTGAAATCCTTCCGGCGTCGCAGCTTTCAAACTCAAGCGAACGTGCACTTTTTCAAACTGGGCAACCTGCTGCACATACCCTGGATCCGTGCCAAACAATATCCCATTGGTTTCGAGCATAAAGGAGGTAAATCCTGACTCCTCAATCAGAGGCAATACTGCCAACAAATGGGCCTTACACAGCGTGGGTTCAGCCCCCGAAATCCGCGCTTTTCGAATATTCCCCTTTCGAACAAGATTCCACAGCGCCGTAACCAATGCTGCGGGTGTGTAAAACCGGCCGCGACGCTCCGGATAGTCTCGCGAATCATCCACCCAACAAAAAATGCAACGCAGCGGACAGCCCACCGCATAGGCCGTGGCAATTCCCCCATAGACACCAGCCACATACACACTCGTGTACTTCCGTGCCCCATCCGCCACTCGACAGATCATGGCCTGCGTGGCCTTCGCCAGTTCAAGCGGATCAAAAGAAGTACTGGAAGGCGTTAGCATCCGTGGATAAGGCTCCATGATGATGAAATGGGATAGGTCGTGAAAAAACTTGTTGGCAGCTGTGGTATATCGCAAACCCAAACAGTTAAGAGCACTTAACAGTGTTAAGCCCCACATATGATCGTATCCACCACCAACCCACTCGACCTCATCGGCAATACGCCCATGGTCCCAGTTCAGCAACTCAACCCTAATCCCAAAGTCCAGATCTTGTTAAAGCTCGAAAAATTCAACCCCGGTGGATCTGTGAAGGACCGCATTGCCAAATACATGATTGAGGAGGCACAAAATCACGGAACGCTTACCAAGGACAAAATTGTCCTCGAACCCACCAGTGGCAACACCGGAATTGGGTTAGCCCTCGTGTGTGCCGCAAAGGGACTAAAACTGATGTTAGTGATGCCTGAATCCATGACCACCGAGCGCCGCCAAATCCTCACCGCCTATGGCGCCCACATAATCCTTACCCCTGCAACAACGGGGATGGACGGGGCAGAAGATGTAGCCCACGAACTCGCCGAAGAAAGTCCCGACAAATACTTCATGCCCAACCAATTTGCCAATGAAGTTAACATCCAAGCCCATCGCGAAACTACCGCTGAAGAGATTTGGCGCGACACCAAGGGTTCAATCACCCATTTTGTTGCCGGATTAGGCACGAGCGGCACCATCATGGGCGTCGCCTCAGCGTTGAGACCCCGCAACCCAGACCTCCAACTCATCGGCGTCGTACCCCACCCAGGCACCTCCATTCCCGGCTTAAAAGATTACACCACCCAGTATGTCCCCAAAATATTCCGCCGATCATGGATTGATGACATCACCCCAATTTCCCTCGAAGCCGCCGAAGAAGCCGCCCGGCTCCTCACCCTGAAAGAAGGCCTCTTCGTCGGCCCGAGCTCCGGTGCGATTTTCCTCGCCGCCCAACGCCTCGCTGAAACCCTCAAATCCGGTACCATCGTCGCCATCATGCCCGACGGCGGCGAACGCTACCTCAGCACCGCATTATGTAAAATCGACAAATGCATCGCCTGCGCCCAACAACACGGAATTGACTGCGCCCTCACCACCATCTACCCCTCCACCACTAAGAAATAACATTTGAAATACGCCGCCACCGAATAACTTGGAACATTCATTGGTTTAATGATAGCCCTTACAAGAGACGTCCTAAAACTATAAGAGCCCCCTTCACGCCACAGACTCGCAGGGTCGACTATGAACCTTAAAGACACCGGCCAGTATATCGAAGCAAATGGTTTGAAGATACACTACTATGATCATGGCACTGGTCCCCCCCTCATTCTGCTGCATGGCGGCACGGGAACCGCCCTTCAGACCTGGGAACCTTGCATCCCCGCCTTCGCTCAACACTACCGGGTGATCGCACCCGACTGTCGTGGTCAGGGCCAAACCACTAATCCCACTGGTGAATTCACCTACCAACTCATGGCAGACGACACCGTCGCCTTCATCAAAGCACTCGGTGTAACCCACCCCTTCATCTGCGGATGGAGCGATGGAGGCCAAATCGTCTTAGAACTGGGCATCCAACACCCCGGACTCGCCCAAGGATTAATCGCCGGCGGCATCAGCAGCCACCTCACCTTCACCGCAACTTTGAACGCGGGTGGCATTCTCGCACCCGGCAAGGTGGACTTTGACACCATCCAGACCCAAATCCCCGAAATGGTTACCCTCTTACAGACCCTGCACTCTGCTATCTACGGTCCTGATTACTGGAAAACCCTGCTGACAAACATGAGTAAAATGTGGCTCAACCCCAAGGAATACCCTGGCAATCGATTACAAGCCATCACTGATCCCACCCTCATCGTTCACGGCGACCGCGACGCATTCATCCCCCTCGACAACGCCATCACCGCCCACCAACTCATCCCCAACGCCGAGCTCGCCATAATCCCCAATGGCGACCACATGACCCTCACCACCACCTCCACCCTCTACCGCCACACCATCCTCGACTTCCTCACCCGCCACACCCCAAAATAACAATCAAGTTTCTCTTAATCAGAACGCCTCCCCACTCTTTCCAAGAACTATGACTGGAGCAAACAACTCGGCGTCCTAGGATTTCCTTTGTCGAACAACTACTAAGACGAGGATGAGCAGCACAATTCCAATAACCAGAGCGATGACAATTATAATGAGATCAGGGAGCACTTGGTATGGTTCCAAAGAATTGAGCACAGCAATGAAAATATCCTCGAAGAGTGGCGCATCAGCATGGACCGCCACCTTGGTATTGGGAGGATGCCAGCCAAGCGATTGGGTCCAGCCAGTTTCATTTTCCCCACCGATCAAAACCGCAATGTAATACCATTCAAAAGTCACCACAGACGGGTCCGTTAGCGCAACCGCTGCCAACTGATCCCAGAAATAGTCTCCCATTCCAGGTTGAAGAAATTCGTAGACAATTGCAGCCACCAGCGTTCGCTTTTCGTTTTCCCACCTCGTCCGAAACGCCTCATTTTTCGGCACCTCATTGGTAGCATCCAAGGGAATGAGCGTAATCGGAACCCCAGAGTTAAACACAATATCCGCCGCCACGGGGTCAACCCAGATGTTCCACTCCGCCACATAGTTCGGAATGGGCGGATATTCATACCCGACATTCCCCGGAACCGTTACAGCCCCACCCATACAATGGATAACCTCAATCCCATCCTTTATCGACGGATCTGCCTGCAAGGCGATGGCAATGTTTGTTAACGGACCCAACGGCACCAACGTGATGTTCTCCGAAGAACTCGTGATGACCGAAATAATCAATTCCGAAGCATTCAGCTCCGAAGGCTGCAAATCCGTTGACGGCAACTCTACCCCATAGAAGCTATAACTCCCATCCCGCCACGCAGTGGGAAACGCATTATCACCCGCAAGAGGCGTCGCCTTGCCCCCCGCTACCGGAATATCCCGAATCCCCAGATAATCCAACAACCGCAACACATTCGCCACCCCCTCATCAATGTAAGTAATCCCACACGACACCGTAACCGCCCGCACCAACACCCCCGGATGCTTCAACAAATACAAAAGTGCACAAGTATCCGACGGATCCACATCCATATCCACAATCACCGACACCACCCCCTGCTGCGCCATGCAACGCCCACCCAACGGCATCTGGCCAACAAACAGAACCCCCACCAACAAGACCAAGGTCAACCCAGACCACTTCACCAACCCACCCACCACCAACAACCAACCCTATACTCTCACCACTTTAAAATCAGTTCTACTAACCCCCCAGCCACCCTCAAAACACAGCATAACTGGCAATCGCCTCATCATAATCGCCTTT